>NZ_JBJXIB010000066.1:0-31303 GCF_046115965.1 Janthinobacterium sp. CG_23.3
CCCCCCCCCCCCCCCCCCCCCCCCCCCCCCCCCCCCCCCCCCCCCCCCCCCCCCCCCCCCCCCCCCCCCCCCCCCCCCCCCCCCCCCCCCCGCCGCCGCGTCCGGCGCGGCCCGCGGCCACAGCAGCATGACGCCGGCGCCGGCGACGGCGGCGCCCAGCAGCGCGGCGCGCCACGTCACGACGGCGTGTCCAGCTGCAACGGCACGTCAAGCATGGCGCCGTTGACCTCGATCACGGCGCCGCGCAGCAGGCGCAGACGCAGCAGCGTCAACTGCGCGGCGGCCTTCTCGCGCGCCAGCGCGTTGCGCGCCGCGTAGCCGACCGCTTCCGAATCGGCCGCCTGGTAGCCCATCACGCGCTGCTCGACCAGCACCACTTCCCACGGCGCGGGCTGGTTGGGCGCCACCGGCGCGCGGAACGGCCGCGACACCAGCCCCTGCGCCTGCATGAACACCAATTGCTGCAACCAGCTCAGCTTGCCCTCGTGCTTGATCCAGCCCAGTTCACCGCCGGCCTTGGCGTCGTCGGCGCTCGAGTAGCGCCGCGCCAGCGCGCCGAAGTCTTCGCCCCGGGCGGCGGCGGCCACCACCTCGTTACCCAGCTTTTCGTCCGGCACCCGGATGTGGCGCGCCTTGACCCGTTCAATGCGCGTAAATTGGTCCTTGTGGGCGGCGTAATAGCCGGCGATCTCGGCCGCGCTCACCTGGCGCGCCAGGCGCCCCAGCAAGGGGCTGTCGTCGTGCAAGTCCTCGCCGATGCCGTGCAAGGCTTGCAGCGCCCGCACCTCGTCCTGGTCGTCCAGGGTCAGGCGCAAATCGTCGACCGCCTTGGCGCCATGCTGTTGCCTGGCCCAGTGCAAGACAAACAGGTTGGCCAGCCGCAGCTTGGCTTGCTGGCCGAGGAACTCCTGGTTACGCTTGAACAATTCCACCCGGCCCTGCACGTTCTGGCGCTGGTAGATGTCGTACAACGTCAGCGCGCCGCCCTTGCCGGCGGGCAGCCTGTAGCGCAGCACCACCAGCCGCTTCGCCTGCGCCAGCTGGGCCTCGCTCAGCGCGTATTCCAGCAACAACTTGTCGGACTTGCCGAACACCCGGTCCCACGCCGCCGGGTCGGGCGCCGCGCTGTCGCCGACCAGGCCGTCGAGGCTGCCGCCGGGCAAGGCCTGCAGCGCCGTTTCAAGCTCCTTGGCGTAGTGCGCGCGCAGCCTGGCCGCCAACCTGTCGTCGGCGGCGACGTCGCGCTGGAACGTGACGCGGGTGGACGGATGCAGCTCGGCGTCCTTGAACTCGCGCCGCGCCGCGCCCGCCAGCAGGCGGTTGCCGATCGCCGTCTGCAGCGCCGCCGTGCGGGTCGCCTCGGGCGTTTTCTCGCGCGCCGTGCGCAGCAGCGATTCCACGCTGAGCGCGTACAGCGGCGCGCCGTCGATGCGCGCCGCCAGCGCCGGCTCGCTCAGCCGGGTGCTCACCGGCGCCGCGCCGGCTTGCGCGCACCACAGCGCGCAGGCCGCCAGCGCGGCCAACTTGCCCAGCGGGCTCAATTGACCAGGCGCTCGGCGGCGCGGTTCAACACGTGGACCGCCATGGCGATGGAATGCGGGATCATTTGCTTGCCGACCCGAACCCGGTCGCCCTGGTCGGTCGACGACAGCACGATGCCGCCGTTGGCGTACGAATAGGTGCCGCCCTGGGTCAGCAGCGGCCGGATGTCGATGGCCGCCGGCGCCACCGGGGCAAAGTCGGCCAGCGCCGCGCGCACCAGCGCCGGGTCGTTCAGGCGCTCGGACGTGTAGTAGTCGCTGACCCAGGTTTCCCAGCCGGCGTGGTGGTGGGCCGACGAGGTCCAGGTATGGTGCGGTTGCAACAGATCGGTGGTGTGCAGCACGAAGCCCAGGCTTTGCGCGGTCGGGCGCGCCAGGAATTGCTGGAACCAGTACTGGCCCAGGTTGTCGATCGGCTGGAACGGCATGCTCTCGAAGTCGGCGTACTGCTCCGGCCTGGACACGCCGTCAAAGCGGTAATTGGCCTCGGTCAAGCCGTAGCTATTGTATTTGCTGCTATCGCCGAACCAGCCCTTCAGGCCGCCCGCGCCGTCGTCCAGGTAGTCGCCGTACAACCAGGTGGCGGCCATGTTGTCGATGTCGCCGGCCATGCTCAGCTTGGCGTAGTTGTAGCCGCCGAAGGGGTTGCCGTGCACGTCGGGGCCGGCGGTGTGGTTTTGGAAGTGCCAGTACGAGGTGTATTTGACGATCTTAGCGCCGCCGCCCCACACCGGCGCGTATTGGCAATTGCCGGTCGAGGCGCCGCACAGGTAGGTGTCGACGAAATCGTCGACGTCGTAGGCGCCCTGGCCCAGCGCGGTGGCGAACTGCTCGATGCTGTAGCCGGCGCGGGTGACGCCCGTCAGTAGCTTGCCGTAGTTGGTTTGGCCAGGATTGTTTTTCATGAACTCGACGGCGTCGAGCACGATGCGCCGATGGGTTTCCTGCGCCCAGGCATGGGCCGGGGCGTTGACCAGTAGAACCGAGGCCATGGCGACTGCCGCCGCGATCAGATTTTTTTTCATGTGTACCTAAGTAGAGAAACGTTGAACCGCTGGGCAAGCGCCGGCGCCGGCTCCCATGCGCCCACGCGGCGCGGCTGTGCCGCGGACGCCTGGCGCGCCGGCGGAAAGGCGCGGCCCGGTCCATTTTACGATAAAATAGTTTCCTCGTAGAATGATTTATCTAGAGGCAATGTTCAGCATGCCTTTCGAGAGCCGCAGGCGCTGGGCCTGGACCCCATTCGAGGCGTATCATTATTATTTGCATCAGCATTACATGCAAGAAATATTCATAAAAATATAATATTGCGCTTGCGCACGCGGCCGGAAAGCAAACAGCCCCGCGCGGCTGACGCCGGCGGGGCTGGTGCGGTGACGCTACGGGCCGACTGGCCCGGGCTGCGCTTATTTTTTCATTTCCTCTTTCTTGGCTTTGCCGGCGTCGGCGCTCACGGCCGGCTTGGCGTCCTTGGCCATGGCGGCGGCTGGCTTGGCTTCCTTCGCCGCGGCGGCCGGCACCGCTTCCGCCGCCGCGGCGGCCGGCTTGGCTTCCTTGGCGGCGGTGGCTGGCTTGGCTTGCTTCGCCGCGGCGGCCGGCTTCGCGTCCGCGCCGACCTTGGCCTGGCCGTTCACCTGCAAGCCGGCTTCCGACAGCTTGGCCGAGTTCTTCGCGCCGATGCCTTTGACGCGGCTCTCAAAATCGGCCCAGTCCTTGAATTGGCCGCCTTTGGTGCGCTCGTCGATGATTTGTTTCGATTTTGCCGGGCCGATCCCTTTGACGCTGTCGAGCGCCGCCAGGTCGGCCTTGTTGACGTCGACCTGCGCGAACGCAAAGCCCATCGTTGCAATCAAGCTCGCAACGGCCAGCAGTAATTTCTTCATCATGTCGTATCTCTCCGGGGTGGGGTTTCAGGTTGGCTCGAACGCAAGGGAGCGCAGCGCCTTGGCCATCATAACGCGCGGGAAGTGATATGGTTGACAACCTGATGCGCTCGACAGCGTTGGCCGCTTGCGCTGGCTCAAGCATGACTGCCGCGCGCGGGCCGCGGGCCGGCTTCAAACCACAGGCAAAGAGCCGGCGCCAGGGCCACGAGGCCAGACCCTCGGGGTCCGCCCCGCAGGGTGACGCCGCCGGTTTTTGCGAGCCGCCGTCGCGCCCTATTCCGGGAACAGTTCGGCGCGCGTGACGGTGGCGGTGCCCAGCTTGCCGACGACGATGCCGCCGGCGCGGTTGGCGGTGCGCACCGCGTCGCCCAGGCTCATGCCGGCGCCCAGCATCGCCGCCATCGTCGCGATGACGGTGTCGCCGGCGCCGGAGACGTCGAATACTTCGCGCGCGTCGGTCGGCATGTGCAGCACCTCGTGCTCGGTGTAGAGCGTCATGCCCTCCTCCGAACGGGTCAGCAGCAACGCGTCGAGCGACAGTTCGCGGCGCAGTTGCTGCGCCTTCGCCGTCAGTTGCTCTTCATTGCCCCAGCTGCCGACGACGCGGCGCAGCTCCGACTTGTTCGGCGTCAGCACCGACGCGCCGGCGTAGCGCGAAAAGTCGTCGCCCTTCGGGTCGACCATGACGATCTTGCCGGCCGCGCGGGCGGCCCGTATCATGTCGGCGACGTTGACCAGACTGCCCTTGGCGTAGTCGGACAGGACGATAACGTCGTAGTCCGGCAGCAGCGCGTTGAACTGGATCAGCTTGTCGCGCAGGATGGTGTCGCTGGGCGCGTCCTCGAAGTCGATGCGCAGCATCTGCTGTTGGCGCCCGATCACGCGCAATTTGATGATGGTCGAAATGGCCGGGTCGCGCTGCAGGTAGCTGTGGATGCCGCCGCCCTGCAGCAGCTGCTCGACCTGGCCGCCGGCCTCGTCGGCGCCGACCACGCCCAGCAGCCCGGTGTGGGCGCCCAGCGCGGCGGCGTTGCGCGCCACGTTGGCGGCGCCGCCCAGGCGCTCTTCGCGCTTTTCAATGCGCACGATCGGCACCGGCGCCTCCGGCGAGATGCGGCCGACGTCGCCGAACCAGTAGCGGTCCAGCATCACGTCGCCGACCACCAGCAGGCGCACCTGGCCCAGCGCGGGGGCGCACGCGCCGCCGTTCCGGGCGACGAGGGCGCCGCTCATGCGCGCGTCAGGATCGAGCGACCGATCCCGTGGTACTCAATGCCGGCCTCGGCCATGTCGGCGGGCTCGAACAGGTTGCGTCCGTCAAAAATAACTGGCTCCTTTAATTGTGCTTTGATCCGCTCGAAGTCGGGGCTGCGGAAGGTTTTCCATTCTGTGACGATGATCAGGGCGTCGGCGCCGGCCAGCGCGTCCATCGCGCTGGCGGCGTAGCCGACGCGCGCCAGCTGCGCGGCCGGCAGGTCCAGCGCCAGTACGCGCCGCGCCTCGTCCATGGCCACCGGGTCGTAGACCGCCACGCTGGCGCCGCGCTGCAGCAGTTCGGCCAGCAGCGCCCGCGCCGGCGCCTCGCGCATGTCGTCGGTGTTGGGTTTGAACGCCAGGCCCCAGACGGCGAAATGGCGCCCGCCCAGGTCGGCGCCGTAGCGCTGCGCGACCTTCGCGCCGAGCACCCGCTTTTGCCTGTCGTTGACCGCCTCGACCGCGCGCAGGATCAGCAGTTCCTGGCCGTGGCCCTGGGCGGTGCGGGCGAGCGCCTGCACGTCCTTGGGAAAGCAGGAGCCGCCGTAGCCGCAACCGGCGTACAGGAAGCTGTGGCCGATGCGCGGGTCGGAACCGATGCCGTGGCGTACCGCTTCGATGTCGACGCCGACCTTGTCGGCCAGGTTGGCCAGCTCGTTCATGAACGAGATGCGGGTGGCCAGCATCGCGTTGGCGGCGTATTTGGTGAATTCGGCCGAGCGCACGTCCATCCAGTGGGTGCGCTCGCGGTTGCGGTTGAACGGCGCGTACAGGGTTTTCAGCAGTTCGCGCGCGCGCTCGCCCTCGGGCGTGGCGTGGCAACCGATGACGATGCGGTCGGGGCGCATGAAGTCCTCCAGCGCCGCGCCCTCCTTGAGGAATTCGGGGTTCGACGTGACCGAGAAGCGGGCGTCGACGCCGCGCGCGTCCAACTCGGCCTGCACGGCGGCGGCGACGCGCTCGGCGGTGCCAACCGGCACCGTCGACTTGTCGACGATGACCTTGAACTCGTTCATGTACCGGCCGATGTTGCGGGCGGCGGCGAGGACGTACTGCAGGTCCGCCGAGCCGTCCTCGTCGGGCGGGGTGCCGACGGCGATGAATTGCAGCGTGCCGTGCGCCACGGCGGCGGCGACGTCGGTGGAAAAATGCAGGCGGCCGGCGGCGCGGTTGCGCGCGACGATGTCGTCGAGGCCCGGCTCGTGGATCGGCACGCCGCCGCCGTTAAGCGTGGCGATTTTGCCGGCGTCAAGGTCGAGGCAAAAGACGTCGTTGCCCAATTCGGCCAGGCAGGCGCCCGTTACCAAACCCACGTAGCCGGTGCCGATGATCGTAATTTTCATTGTTGCGCTCCTGTCCGGTTAATTCATAACGTTGAGTTCTTCGGTGCGCCGCGGCGGGTAGGTCTCCCAGCGACTGCAGCCCGGACACTGCCAGTAGAACTGGCGCGCCTTGAAGCCGCAGTGGCTGCACTGGTAACGCGCCAGCTTCTGGGTGTAGCCGTGCACCAGGTTCTTCACCATTGACAGTTCCGAAAACAGCGAGGCGGGCGCGTCCATCAGGCGCGCCTCGAGCAGCTTGTCCAGGCCCAGCAGGGTCGGGGTGCGGCGCAGCTCGGCGCTGACCAGCTGCTTGGCCGCCTCCACGCCGTCGAGTTCGATGACGGCCTTGAATACCACCTCGATCAGGTCGATCGAGGAAGCCTCCTCCAGATACGATTTGAGCAGGTTGACGCCCTCCTGCGGCCGGCCGACCTTGCGGTAGCCATCCATCAGCCTTTGCGCCACCAGCGCAACGTGCGGCACGCTCTGCTGTTCGACCCGGCGCCAGGTCAGCAGCGCGCCCTCGACGTCGTGCTTGGCCAGCTGGGCGTCGCCCAACAGCAAGGTCGCGCGGACGTTCTTGCGGTCGGTCTGCAAGGCCTTTTCCAACAGCGGCAGGGCGTCGTCGGGGTGCATGTGCACCAGCGCGTCCTGCGCCAGTTCGCAATAGAACTGGGCGATTTCCTTCTGGCGCGCGCCGGCGCCGGACTCCTGCAGGCCGATGGCCGCCTCGATCGCCCGCGGCCACTCCTTCTCGCGCTGGAAAATTTCCAGCAGCGCGCGCCGGGCCTGCACCGCGTACTGCGTCGCCAGCAGGCGGTTGAAGGTTTCCTCGGCGCGGTCGAGCAGGCCGGCCTTCAGGTAGTCCTGGCCCAGCTCGAATTCGGCGTGCGCTTGCTGCTCCTGCGGCAGGTCGGGGCGCGACAGCAGGTTCTGGTGGACGCGGATGGCGCGCTCGGTCTCGCCGCGGCGGCGGAACAGATTGCCCAGCGCGAAGTGCATATCGGCCGTTTCCGGGTCCAGCTTGACGATTTCAATGAAGGCGTCGATGGCCTTGTCGGGCTGGTCGTTGAGCAAGTGGTTCAGGCCCGTGAAATAGCCGCGCGGCAGGCTGCGCGACTCGGACACCAGTTGCTTGATATCAACCCGCGCGGCGATCCAGCCCAGCGCGAAAAAGACCGGTATCCCCAGGAGCAGCCAGAGTTCAAATTCCATGCGTTTTTTTATTCTTGGTGTGTGGGCGGCATTACTGCTGCGTGTTGACGCTGTCCGGCTGCGGTTGGAGCGTGCCCTGCTGGGCGCCCGTTTGCAGCGTCTGGATGGTCGATTTTTGTTTGCTCGCTTCGCGCCGGTGGCGGAACACGGTGGGCGTCAGGGCCAGCACGCCAAGACTAGCGCCGGCGACGAAAAAGCCCAGCAGCATCAGCACCAGCGGGCCGCGTAATTCGTAATTGAGGAAAAAGCGCAGATCGACCTCCTGCGTATTTTTCAGCGCGAAACCAAAAAACAAGACGAACAGAACAAATCCAACGAAGGAGGAAATAAATTTCATCAGCGAGGTCCAGTTTGTGGTTCACAAGCGCCAGTGTGGCACAAGAAAACGCTTACATCAAAAAAAGGGGTACAAAAAAAAGCGGCATCCAAGGACGCCGCTCTTTGACGCCGGCCCCGCGCACGCGGGGTGCGCCGGGTCGGCATGCCTAGTCACCTTTCAGCGGACGAGGTCAATCCTCGATGATCGGCTGGCCGACCATCGCGTCTACCCGCTCGCGCAACTGCTTGCCCGGCTTGAAGTGGGGGACCCGTTTTTCGGGCACCATCACCTTGTCGCCGGACTTCGGATTGCGGCCGATGCGCGGTGGCCTGCTGTTGAGGGCAAAGCTGCCAAAACCGCGGATCTCGATGCGCTGACCGGTCGCCAGGGCGTTGGTCATCGCGTCGAGGATGGTTTTGACGGCGTATTCCGCATCTTTGGCCACCAGCTGAGAATAACGCTCAGCGAGGCGGTTGATCAACTCGGACTTGGTCATCTACTGATCCGCAGACTGTCTTAGTTCTTGTTGTCGAATTTAGCTTTCAACAATGCGCCCAGGCTGGTGGTGCCCGAAGCTGCGTTGTTGTCGGTTGCGGCCATTTTCTGCATTGCTTCCTGGGTTTCGACGTTGTCTTTCGCTTTGATCGACAATTGGATACCACGGGCTTTGCGGTCGATGTTCAGAACCATCGCTTCAACGACGTCGCCGACTTTGAAGTGGGTACCGGCATCTTCAACGCGGTCGCGCGAGATTTCCGAAGCGCGCAGGTAGCCTTCGACTTCTTCCGACAACTGGATCACTGCGCCTTTAGGCTCGACCGACTTGACCGTACCCGTTACCAGGGAGCCTTTGTCGTTCATTGCGGCGAAATTGTTGAACGGATCGCCTTCCAGCTGCTTGACGCCCAGGGAAACGCGCTCGCGCTCGACGTCGATGGCCAGCACGATGGCTTCCAGTTCGTCGCCCTTTTTGAAACGACGCACGGCTTCTTCGCCGGTTTCGGTCCAGGACAGGTCGGACAGGTGAACCAGGCCGTCGATGTTGCCGGCCAGGCCGATGAACACGCCGAAGTCGGTGATCGATTTGATCGCGCCGCGGACTTTGTCGCCCTTCTTGTGGGTCACGCCAAAGTCATCCCAAGGGTTGGCTTTGCACTGTTTCATACCCAGCGAGATACGACGACGCTCTTCGTCGATTTCCAGAACCATCACTTCAACTTCGTCGCCCAGTTGGACAACTTTGTTTGGTGCGACGTTTTTGTTGGTCCAGTCCATTTCGGAGACGTGCACCAGACCTTCGATACCCTGCTCGACTTCAACGAAGGCGCCGTAGTCGGTGAGGTTGGTGACTTTACCGAACAGACGGGTGCTTTGTGGGTAACGACGGGACAGACCGGTCCAAGGATCGTCGCCCAGTTGTTTCACGCCCAGCGAAACACGGTTCTTCTCTTGATCGTATTTCAGGACCTTGGCGGTAATTTCCTGGCCAACCGTCAGCACTTCCGACGGATGACGCACGCGGCGCCATGCCAGGTCGGTGATGTGCAACAGGCCGTCGATGCCGCCCAGGTCCACGAAGGCGCCATAGTCGGTGATGTTTTTGACGACGCCGGTCACGACCGTGCCTTCTTTCAGCGTTTCCATCAGTTTCTGACGCTCTTCGCCCATCGACGCTTCGATGACGGCGCGGCGGGACAGAACCACGTTGTTACGCTTGCGATCGAGCTTGATCACTTTGAATTCGAGGGTTTTGCCTTCGAACGGGGTGGTGTCTTTGACTGGACGGGTGTCGACCAGCGAACCCGGCAGGAACGCGCGGATGCCGTTGGTCAGAACGGTCAGGCCGCCCTTGACTTTGCCGTTGACGGTACCGACGACGATCTCGCCCGATTCCATCGCTTTTTCCAGCGCCAGCCACGAAGCCAGACGCTTGGCTTTGTCGCGCGACAGGATGGTGTCGCCGAAACCGTTTTCCAACGATTCGATCGCCACGGAAACGAAGTCACCGACTTTGACTTCCAGTTCGCCGTGGTCGTTTTTGAATTCTTCGATTGGGATGAATGCTTCGGATTTGAGGCCGGCGTTGACGATCACGAAATTGTGGTCGAGGCGCACGACTTCAGCGGAAATAACTTCGCCGGAGCGCATATCTTGACGCGACAACGATTCCTCGAAGAGCGCGGCAAAACTTTCCATACCGGTAAATTCTGTAGATGTAGCTGTAGACATAGGGGTTCACACATTGTTAGCCAGCAGAGATCGCACGATGCGACTTAAACTGGGTTAGGTTTGACACACGCCCGGGCCGGACTGCGCCGCCACGGGCACCACGGTAGTACTGATACGCACTACTTTGCCGCCGCCGCATGCCATTTCAGCACCAAATCGACGGCCTCATCGGCAGTCATATTCGACGTATCGAGCACATGAGCACCCTCTGCGGGGACCAGGGGCGCGATCGCACGGTGAGTATCACGTGCGTCTCGCGCATTCAAATCCATCAGAAGGTCTTCTATACTAGCAGAAATTCCCTTGTCAATCAATTGCTTATATCGGCGTTGCGCCCTAGCCTCGGCGCTGGCGGTCAGGAACACCTTCAGCGGGGCGTGCGGGAAGATCACCGTGCCCATGTCGCGCCCGTCGGCGACCAGGCCCGGCGCCTTGCGGAAACCCAGTTGCAGCGCGAACAGGGCCTGGCGCACGGCCGGCAGCGCGGCGATTTTCGAGGCGGTGTTGCCGACGCTTTCGGCGCGGATGGCGTCGGTGACGTTCTCGTTGGCCAGCAGGATCTCGCCGCCGGCGAAACTGCAGGGCAAATGCTCGGCCAGCTTGGCCAGCGCGTGCTCGTCGCCCAGGTCGGTGCCGCGGCGCAGCGCCGTCAGCGCCGTCAGGCGGTACAGCGCGCCGGAGTCGAGGTAGTGGAAGCCGAGCTTGTCGGCGACGCGGTGCGCCACCGTGCCCTTGCCGGAGGCGGTCGGGCCGTCAATGGTGATGACTGGGTAGTGGGATGTGGTCATAATCTTCTTTTTGTTGATACGTCAATTCCTAACCAGAAAACCGGGGACAGACGGGGACGCCGAGTCCACGTTTTTCGAGAAATGTTTCTCGAAAAACGTGGTCTGTCCCCGGCCGCCTCCGGCGGCGCCCTGGCGTTTAAAACAGGTCTTCGCGGGCGATGCCGGCGAACGCCTCAAAATACTCGGGGAAGGTCTTGGCGACGCATTTCGGGTCGTTGATGCGCATCGCGTTGCCGCGCCGCGCCGCGCCGTCCAGCGTGGCCAGCGAGAAGCACATCGCCATGCGGTGGTCGTCGTAGGTGTCGATGGTCGCCGCGGCGATCGCCGCCGGCGGCGTCACGCGCAGGTAGTCGGCGCCCTCCTCGACCTCGGCGCCGAGCTTGCGCAACTCGCAGGCCATGGCCGCGATGCGGTCGGTTTCCTTGACGCGCCAGCTGGCGATGTTGCGCAGCGTGCTGGTGCCGTCGGCGTACAGCGCGGCGATGGCGATCGTCATGGCGGCGTCGGGGATGTGGTTGAAGTCGGCGTCGATGGCCTTGAGCACGCCGTTCGAGGTGGCCTCGATCCAGGTGTCGCCCATGGTGATGGTGGCGCCCATCTGCTCCAAGGCGGCGACGAAGCGCACGTCGCCCTGGATGCTATCGCGCCCGACGCCCTCGACCCGCACCGGCCCGCCGGCGATGGCGCCGGCGGCCAGGAAGTAGGACGCCGACGAGGCGTCGCCCTCGACGTGGATAACGCCCGGGCTTGTATACTTCTGCCCCGGCTGCACGGTGAACGACTGCCAGCCGTCCTGCTCGACGACGACGCCGAAGCGGCGCATCAGGTTCAGCGTGATTTCAATGTAGGGCTTGGAGATCAGCTCGCCGACGACGTCGATCGACACCGCGTGCTGGCGCGCCATCAACGGCGCCACCATCAGCAGCGCGGTCAGGAACTGGCTCGAAACGTTGCCGCGCACCGACATGCGCTGGGCGTGCAGGTGGCCGCGGCGGATGCGCAGCGGCGGGAAGCCCTGGTTGCCGGTGTACTCGATCTGCGCGCCGACCGCGTTGAGGGCGTCCACCAGGTCGCCGATCGGCCGCTCGTGCATGCGCGCCACCCCGTGCAGCGTGTAGTCGCCGCCGATGACGGCCAGCGCCGCCGTCAGCGGACGGATGGCGGTGCCGGCGTTGCCCATGAAGAGGTCGGCAGCGTGGTTCGGGAAGACCCCGCCGGCGCCGTGCACGTGGTGCACCTGGTGCAGCGTTTCGGGGTGGCTCTGCCCCTCCTGCCCCTCCTGCTCCCAGCGCACACCCAGCTGCGTGAGCGCGCCGAGCATGACGAAGGTGTCGTCCGAGGCCAGCAGGTCGATGATCTTGGTCGTGCCTTCGGCCAGCGCGGCCAGCAACAGCACGCGGTTCGAAATACTCTTCGAGCCGGGCAGGCGCACCGTGCCGTGCACCTGCATGACGGGGGTCAAATCGAGATGGTGCGGGTAGTGTTTTTGCTGCGTCATGCGGTTTCGTCCTTCTCTGCTTGTGTGCGAATATCGCTATTCCTATCTATTCCGCCTGGTCGGCCGGCCGCGGCGCCTCGGCGCTTTCGATCGCCCCGGTCCACTGCCGGCGCGCGCGCTGGGCGTTGGCGTAGAGCGCCTCGATGGCGGTGCCGTCGCCGGCCGCCAGCATGGCGCGCAGGCCGGTCAATTGTGCCAGATAAGCGTCCAGCTCGGTCAACAACGCGCCCTGGTTGGCCAGGCTGATGTCGCGCCACATCTCCGGCGACGAGCCGGCGATGCGGGTGAAGTCGCGAAAGCCGCTGGCGGCGTACTGGAACAGCAGGTCGGCGTGCGGCTTGTTGGCGATGTCGTCGACCAGCGCGTAGGCCAGCAAATGCGGCAGGTGGCTGACGGCGGCGAACACCTTGTCGTGCTCCTGCGGCGTCAGCTGGTGGATGACGGCGCCGCAGGCGCGCCAGGCGGCGGCGACGCGCTCGACGTCGGCCGGAACGTTTTCCGCCAGCGCCGTCAGCACCGTCTTCTTGCCCCGATACAGGTCGACGATGGCGGCGTCCGGACCGTTCGACTCGCGCCCGGCGATCGGATGGCCCGGCACAAACTGCGCCAGCTTGCCGCCCAGCGCCCGGCGCGCCGCCGCCACCACGTCGCTCTTGGTGCTGCCGGCGTCGGTGACCACGGTGCCCGCTTGCAGGTGCGGCCGCAGCGCCGCCAGGATGTTCTCGGTCTGCGCCACCGGCGCGGCGATCAGCACCAGGTCGGCGTCGCGCATGGCCTCGGCCATGTCGGCGCCGACGCTGTCGATGATGCCCAGCTCCAGCGCGCGCGCCAGCGAGGCCTGCGAGCGCCCCATGCCGACCACGTGGCCGACCGCGCCGGCCTGTTTCAGCGCGCGGGCGAACGAGCCGCCGATCAGGCCGACGCCGAAAATGACGATTTTATTGAGTGCGGGCGTCGCCATAACGTCAGGCCAGCGCCTTCGTCAGCGCGGCGATCAGCACCGCGTTTTCCCGCGGCAGGCCGATGGAAACGCGCAACCACCGCGGCAGGCCATAGTTGCCGACCGGGCGCACGATCACGCCCTGCTTGAGCAGGGCCAGGTTGACGCGGGCTCCGGCGCCGTCGTCGTCGCCGACCCGCACCATGACGAAATTGCCGTACGAGGGCACGTACTCCAGCCCGAGCGCGGCGAAGGCCTCGGTGAACTGGCGGTAGCCGGCGGCGTTGTTGGCCGCGCCCTTGGCCAGGAAGGCGCCGTCGTTGAGGGCGGCGACGGCGGCGGCCTGCGCCATCGAATTGACGTTGAAGGGTTGGCGGATGCGGTTCATCAGGTCCGTCAGCGCCGGCTGGGCGATGGCGAAGCCGACCCGCAGCCCGGCCAGGCCGTAGGCCTTCGAGAAGGTCCGCGACACCAGCAGGTTCGGGTATTGCTTGACCCAGGCGGCCGATTCGTACTGCTGCTCGGGCGCCAGGAATTCGTTGTAGGCCTCGTCGAGCACCACCACCACGTGCGCCGGCACCTGCCGAATGAAGGCTTCGATCTGCGCCGCCGGGATGAAGGTGCCGGTCGGGTTGTTCGGGTTGGCGATGAAGACCAGGCGGGTGTCGGCGTCGATCGCCGCGGCCATCGCCGGCAGGTCGTGGCCGTAGTCGCTGGCCGCCACCACGATGGCGCGCGCGCCCACGCCCTGGGTCGCCAGCGCGTAGACGGCGAACGAGTACTGCGCGTAGAGCACCGCCTGGCCCTGCCGCACGAAGGCGTGCGCGGCGATTTCCAGGATGTCGTTGCTGCCGTTGCCCAGCGTGATCCAGTCGGCCGGCACGGCGTAGCGTTCGGCCAGCGCGGCCTTCAGCTCGAAGCCGTTGGCGTCGGGGTAGCGGCCGATGTCGCTGGCGGCCTGCAGCATCGCCGCGCGCGCCGAATCCGGCACGCCGAAGGGATTCTCGTTCGACGCCAGCTTAACGATGGCGGCCTCGTCGAGGCCGAATTCGCGCGCGACTTCCGCGATGGGTTTGCCGGCCTGGTAAGGGGCGATGGCGCGGACGTACTCGGGACCGAATTGTGTAGGCATAAAATTAGTCTGTGAATTAGCTGAGAATTAAGCTGTGAATTAAGCTGTAAATTAGGCTGAATACATATTAGAGGCTGACCGGGTAGGAACCCAGTACTTTGAAGAAGGCGGCGTTGCTCTTGAGCTCGGCCAGCGCCAGCGCCACGGCGCCGTCGCGGGCGTGGCCGACCACGTCGACATAGAAGTAGTACTCCCAGCTGCCCAGGCGCGCCGGGCGCGACTCGAAGCGCGACATCGACACGCCGTGCCTGGCCAGCGGCGCCAGCAACTGGTACATCGCACCGGCCTTGTTCGGCACCGCCAGCACCAGCGAGGTCTGGTCGGCGCCCGACGGCGTGGTCTGCAAATGGCCGATCACGGCGAAACGGGTGCGGTTGTGGGCGTCGTCCTGGATGTGCGCCTGCACCACGCCAAGCTGGTACTGGCGCCCCGCCATCTCGCTGGCGATGGCCGCCATGGCAGGGTCCAGGCCGGCCATGCGCGCGGCCTCGGCGTTCGAGGCGACGGCGCGCCGCTCGATGTTCGGATAGTGCACGTTGAGCCAGGCCTGGCACTGCGCCAGAGCCTGCGAATGGGCGCAGATGACGCCGACGCCCTCCATCGCGCCGCTCTTCGTCATCAGGCTGTGGTGGACGTCGATGGCCACCTCGCCGCTGATGATCAGGCTGGTCTGCATCAGCAGGTCGAGCGTGCGGTTGACCGCGCCCTCGGACGAATTCTCGATCGGCACGACGCCGAAATCGGCGGTGCCGGCTTCGGCGGCGCGGAACACCTCGTCGATGGAGGCGCACGGCAAGGCCTCGACGGCGCTGCCGAATTGCTTGTAGACGGCCTGCTCGGTAAAGGTGCCGACCGGGCCCAGGTAGGCCACGGTGACGCGCTTTTCCAGCGAGCGGCAGGCCGACATGATTTCACGGAAAATCGTTTGCAACTCGCCGCTGCCCATCGGCCCGGGGTTGCGCTCGGCCACGCCGCGCAGCACCTGCGCCTCGCGCTCCGGGCGGAACACCGGCGCCATGGTTTCGGCCTTCACATGGCCGACCTCTTGCGCCAGGCGCGCGCGGCGGTTCAATAAGTCGAGGATTTGCGCGTCGATCGCGTCGATCTGCTCGCGCAACGGTTTTAATTTGTCTGTCATTGTCTACGTGGGGCTGGTTGTGTGGCGATCTTTGCCGCGGGACTTACTTGCCGCGGCCCGCGAACTGGTTCAAATAATCGACCAGGGCTTGCACGCCCTCGATCGGCATCGCGTTGTAGATCGATGCGCGCATACCGCCGACGGACTTGTGGCCCTTCAGTTGCAGCAGGCCGCGCTGCTTGGCGCCGGCCAGGAATGCTTCGTTTTTGCTCTCGTCGCGCAGGAAGAACGGGATCGTCATGCGCGAGCGGTTTTCAGCGGCGATGCGGTTATGGTAGAAGTCGTCGGCGTCCAGCGCCGCGTACAGCAGCGCCGCTTTTTCGATGTTGCGCTTCTCCATCGCCGCCACGCCGCCCTGGCGTTTCAGCCACTGGAACACCAGGCCGGCGATGTAGATCGCGTAGGTCGGCGGCGTGTTGTACATCGAGTCGTGCTGCGCCACCACGCTCCAGTCGAACGCCGACGGGCAGATCGGCAGGGCCGCGCCGAGCAGGTCCTCGCGCACGATGACCAGGGTCAGGCCGGCCGGGCCGATGTTCTTTTGCGCGCCGCCGAAGATAACGCCGTATTTCGACACGTCGATGACGCGCGACAGGATGTGCGAGGACATGTCGGCGACGATGGTGGTGTCGCCGGCTAGCTCGGGCGCGAAGGCGTACTCGACGCCGTCGATGGTTTCGTTGGTGCAGATGTGCAGGTAGGCGGCGCCCGGCGTGAGTGTCCAGTCGGACTGCGGCGGCACGCGGTTGTAGCCGTCGGCCTGCGACGAGGCGGCGACGTTGACGTTGGCGTACTTGGCCGCCTCCTTGATCGACTTGCCCGACCAGGAACCGGTGTGGACAAAGTCGACCGTGGCCGGCTGCGGCTTGCGCCCGACCAGGTTCAGCGGCACGATGGCGTTCTCGCCCAGGCCGCCGCCCTGCAGGAACAGGATCTTGTAGTTGTCGGGCACGGCCAGCAACTCGCGCAGGTCGCGCACGGCGCCCTGGTAGATCGAGATGAATTCGGGGCCGCGGTGGCTCATTTCCATGACGGACATTCCGCTGCCGTGCCAGTCGAGCATTTCGGCGGCCGCTTGCGCCAGCACTTCTTTGGGCAGCACGGCCGGGCCGGCGGAGAAATTATAGATGTACGTCACGTTGCGATCCTTTGAGTACTAGTTGGTTTGCCTTGCTACGATATTCTAATGGACACAGCGGAACCGCGTTGACCGCCGTGGTGATTACCCTAATAAACAAACCGGCGACTGACTTAAAACCAACGGCGCGGCGCGTAGGTCGGGTTAGCGCGGCGTAAGCCGACAGGAGCCGCCGCGGGCGCGCGCGCGCGATCGAACAACAGCGGCGCCGCTCGTAACTGGGGCCGGGTTGTTCGCTAAAACAAGCCCGGCCCCCGCTGCGCTACCCGACTTATTCCGCCGGTTTCGCTTCCGGACCGGCTTCCAGTTCGACGTCGTCGACGTCGGCCTCGACGATGCGTTGCAGGCCGGACAGCTTGGTGCCGTCCTCGACCGCGATCAGCGTCACGCCTTGCGTGGCGCGGCCCATTTCACGGATCTCCGCCACGCGCGTGCGGATCAGCACGCCCCCGGTGGTGATCAGCATGATCTCGTCGCTCTCCTCCACCAGCGTGGCGGCCACGACGCGGCCGTTGCGTTCGCTGGTCTGGATCGCGATCATGCCCTTGGTGCCGCGGCCGTGGCGGGTGTATTCGGTGATCGGGGTACGCTTGCCGAAGCCGTTTTCCGTTGCCGTCAACACCGACTGCTGCTCGTTCTCGGCCACCAGCAGGGCGATCACGTGCTGCCCCTCTTCCAGGTTCATGCCGCGCACGCCGCGGGCGGTGCGGCCCATCGGGCGCACGTCGTTCTCGTCGAAGCGCACCGCCTTGCCGGAGTCGGAGAACAACATCACGTCGTGCTGGCCGTCGGTCAGCGCGGCGCCGATCAAGAAGTCGCCGTCGTCGAGGTCGACGGCGATGATGCCGGCCTTGCGCGGGTTGCTGAAGTCCTTCAGCGGCGTCTTCTTGACGGTGCCCAGGCTGGTCGACATGAACACGTAATGGTCTTCCGGGAAAACCCGGTTGTCGCCCGACAGCGGCAGGATCACGGTGATCTTCTCGTTGTCTTGCAGCGGGAACATGTTGACGATCGGCTTGCCGCGCGAATTGCGCGAGCCCTGCGGCACTTCCCACACCTTCAGCCAGTACATGCGGCCGCGGTCGGAGAAGCACAGGATGTAGTCGTGCGTGTTGGCGATGAAGAGCTGGTCGATCCAGTCCTCTTCCTTGGTCGCCATGGCCTGCTTGCCGCGCCCGCCGCGCTTTTGCGCGCGGTACTCGGAAATCGGCTGCGCCTTCATGTAGCCGGTGTGCGACAAGGTCACGACCATGTCCTGCGGCGTGATCAAGTCTTCGGTTTCCAGGTCGGTGGCGTTGAGTTCGATCTGCGAACGGCGCACGTCCTTGTTGCCTTCGCCGTATTCGTTCTTGGCCAGCGTCAGCTCGTCGGTGATGATGATGGTGACGCGCTCCGGCTTGGACAGGATGTCCAGCAAGTCGGCGATGTGCGTCATGACGTCTTTGTATTCGTTGACGATCTTGTCCTGCTCCAGGCCGGTCAGGCGCTGCAGACGCATCTGCAAAATCTCTTGCGCCTGGTCGTCCGACAGCTTGTACAGGCCGTCGCTCTGCATGCCGTAGTGCTTCGGCAGGTGCTCGGGACGGAAGGCGTCGATGCCGCCGACGGTGGTGCCGTCGCCGGTGCGCGCCAACATCTCGCGCACGACCGAGGAATCCCACGGCCGGTTCATCAGCTCGACCTTGGCGATCGGCGGCGTCGGCGCGGCCTTGATGATGGCGATGAAATCGTCGATATTGGCCAGCGCCACGGCCAGGCCTTCGAGCACGTGGCCGCGCTCGCGCGCCTTGCGCAGTTCGAACACGGTGCGCCGCGTCACCACTTCGCGGCGGTGCGCCAGGAAGCATTGCAGCATCTGCTTCAAGTTCAGCAGGCGCGGCTGGCCGTCGACCAGCGCCACCATGTTCATGCCGAAGGTGTCCTGCAACTGGGTCTGCTTGTACAGGTTGTTGAGCACCACTTCCGGCACTTCGTTGCGCTTCAGTTCGATAACCACGCGCATGCCCGACTTATCGGACTCGTCGCGGATGTCGGAGATGCCGTCGAGCTTTTTGTCGCGCACGTTTTCGGCGATGCGTTCCAGCAGCGACTTCTTGTTCACCTGGAACGGCAGCTCGTCGACGATGATGGCGATGCGCCCGCCCTCCTTGCCGAATTCCTCGAAGTGGGTCTTGGCGCGCATGACGACGCGGCCGCGGCCGGTGCGGTAGCCGTCGCGCACGCCGGAGACGCCATAAATAATACCGGCGGTCGGGAAGTCCGGCGCCGGAATGATTTCAATCAACTCGTCGATGCTGCAGTCGGGGTTGCGCAGCACGTGCAGCGCGCCGTCGATGACCTCGGTGATGTTGTGCGGCGGAATGTTGGTCGCCATGCCGACCGCGATGCCGGTGGCGCCGTTGATCAGCAGGTTAGGGATCTTGGTCGGCAGCACCGACGGCTCTTTTTCCTTGCCGTCGTAGTTCGGTACAAAGTCGACGGTATCCTTGTCGATGTCGGCCAGGATCTCGCTGGCGATTTTGTCGAGGCGGCACTCGGTGTAACGCATCGCCGCGGCGCTGTCGCCGTCGACGGAGCCGAAGTTGCCCTGGCCGTCGACCAGCGTGTAGCGCAGCGAAAAGTCCTGCGCCATGCGCACCAGCGTGTCGTAAATCGAGGCGTCGCCGTGCGGGTGGAATTTACCCATGGTCTCGCCGACGACGCGGGCGCACTTGACGTAAGGGCGGTTCCACACGTTGTTCATTTCATGCATCGCATACAAGACGCGGCGGTGCACCGGCTTCAAGCCGTCGCGCACATCCGGCAGGGCCCGGCCGACGATCACGCTCATGGCGTAATCGAGGTAGCTCTTGCGCATCTCTTCTTCGAGGGAAATAGGGATTGTTTCTTTTGCGAATTGATCCATTGGCGGTTCGACTGATCTCAGGCTGTGGTTAACTTATCTGCTACGCAATGTATGACGCAATACTGCATATCCGGGGCGGCTGCTGCATGGGTGCTGGGCGGTTGGGCTTGCTACCATGTTTTCAACAGTCAAGCATGGGATTTTAACATGCGCGACCTTCTTCCAGCGCAATTCCGACGCCGCCCAAGCGCACCGCTCCGGGGCGCGTGCGCCGCGCGGCGCCGCGCCGGCGCACGGCGCAACGGCGGCGACTGCCCAGCAAACAGGCAAATCAAGTGAAAGTTGTCATAAGAGTGTAACAATATCTTACGGACGTTGCACAAAAACAACGACAAGTCTAAAATCCGGGAAACTTTGATTTAACCACCGGCGTGCGAACTTGTCGCCTGTGGCAAAATGAATGAGAAGTTAATTGCAAGTTTCGCAATCTGAAACGAGCGTTGCTAACCTGCATGTTAATATGATTTATGCAGGTCCAGTCGCGCAGTGTATTTCTGCGGATATCACCCCCCGAAAGGAAAAAATAATGAATAAATTTGTAACGCTGTTTTTTGCTGCATCCGCAGTGATTGCTGGCACGGCTTCGGCCCAAACCCCAACGTCGCCGCCATTCGCACCAGTGACCACCGACATCAAAGCACCGACGCCAAAAAGCGCCTACGTGCAAGATGCACGCGGCGTCATCGCTCGTGACCCGTTCGGCCTGTGCTGGCGCACCGGCTACTGGACACCAGCTGACGCGGTGCCAGGTTGCGACGTGCCACTGTGCGTTGCTCCAGAAACCCTGGTTGACGGCAAATGCGTTGCACCAGCAGTAGCACCAGCTCCAGCCCCAGCACCAGCCGTGCGTCCAGCTCCAGCTCCAGCGCCAATCTCGGAAAAAGTCAGCTTCGCAGCCGACGCCCTGTTCGATTTCGACAAAGCCGTTCTGAAACCAGAAGGCAAAGCGAAACTGGACGACCTGAGCTCGAAATTGGGCGGCATCAACCTGGAAGTCATCATCGCTGTCGGCCACACCGACTCCGTTGGTACCGATGCCTACAACCAGAAACTGTCGATCCGTCGTTCGGAAGCCGTCAAAGCGTATCTGGTTTCGAAAGGTATCGAAACCAACCGCGTGTACACCGAAGGCAAAGGCGAGAAACAACCTGTTGCTGATAACAAATCGGCAGCTGGCCGCGAGAAAAATCGCCGCGTAGAAATCGAAGTCGTCGGCACCCGCAAATAATATTGCCGGTTAAAACGACGCTCGCTTCCCGCGAACGATAAAAAACCCCGCCTCGGCGGGGTTTTTTTATGCCCGAAACAAACCGCCGCCGAGGCGCGGGATCCGACCCTCGGGGTCCCCCTTCCCAACCCCCGTCGGGTTTTTTGCAGCGCCGCCTATTGAATCGACCAAATTGCCGTTATGATTCCACCTATGAACGCCGACCCTATCGAAATCCAAAAATTCAGTGAGCTGGCCCATCGTTGGTGGGACCCCACATCCGAGTTTCGTCCTTTGCACGAAATCAACCCCCTGCGCCTCGAATGGATCAACGCGCGCGCGCCGCTGGCCGGCCGCCGCGTCATCGACATCGGCTGCGGCGGCGGCATCCTGGCCGAATCGATGGCCAAAAAAGGCGCCCAAGTGACCGGCATCGACCTGTCCGAGAAGGCGCTGAAAGTGGCCGACCTGCACAGCCTGGAGTCGGGCGCGCAGGTGCGCTACCAGCTGATCGCGGCCGAAGCGATGGCCGAGCAGGAAGCGGGCCAGTACGACGTCGTGACCTGCATGGAAATGCTGGAACACGTGCCGGACCCGGCCGCCATCGTGCGCGCCTGCGCGACGCTGGTAAAACCGGGCGGCCAGGTGTTCTTCTCCACGCTGAACCGCAACCCGAAAGCCTACCTGTTCGCCATCCTGGGGGCCGAATACCTGCTGCGCATGCTACCCAAGGGCACCCACGACTACGACAAATTCATCACCCCGGCCGAACTGTCGCAATACGCCCGCAGCGCGCAACTGGACGTGAACGCCATGAAAGGCCTGGGATACAATCCGCTGAGCAAGATCTATTCGCTCAACGACGACACCAGCGTCAACTACCTGGTCGCCTGCAGCCGTCCGCCGCTGTAAATCCGACGCCCCCCGACCAATCGCACGGCGGCCGCGGCCGCCGCCCACAGCCTACCCGAATCGCGCCATGACCACCCGAAACCAACCATCCGCCCCGCTCGCCATCCTGTTCGACCTCGACGGCACCCTGGCCGACACCGCGCCCGACCTGGCGGCGGCCGTGAATTTGTTGCGCGAAGCGCGCGGCCTGGACGCCACGCCCTACCCGCTGCTGCGCCCGACCGCCTCGGCGGGAGCGCGCGGCATGATCGGCGCGGCCTTCGGCATCGCCCCGGAAGAAGCCGGCTACGACGAACTGCGCGACGCCTTCCTGGCCAACTACGAAACGGCGCTGGCGGTGCGCAGCAGCCTGTTCGACGGCGTGCCGGCGCTGCTCGACGGCCTCGTCGAACTGGGCCTGGCCTGGGGCGTCGTCACCAACAAGGCGGCGCGCTTCACCGACCCGCTGGTCGGCCAGATCGGCCTGGGCGGCGCCGGCTGCGTCATCTCGGGCGACACCATGGCGCACGCCAAGCCGCACCCTGCGCCGCTCCTGGAAGCGGCGCGCCGGCTCGGGCTGGCGCCGGAGCAATGCTGGTACGTCGGCGACGACCTGCGCGACATCCAGGCCGGGCGCGCGGCGGGCATGCTGACGGTGGCCTGCGCCTGGGGCTACTGCGGCGCGACCGAACCGCACAGCTGGGACGCCGACTACCTGCTGGACACGCCGCAAGCCTTGCTGGCACTGGTGCGCGACACCGTCGCGGGCGCCGGGCGCGGCGAACTGGCGGCGTAAAGCCGATGCCGGCGCGGGCGCGACGAATCGAGCCTGCGCGCCTGGACGAATTGCGTTAGAATACAGATTCTGTGGGGACGACCAGGTTTCGACGTGGGTTGCAAAGCAGCGCAGGGCATACCGAGGGCAGGCTACCTCGTAAATACAACCTGAAAAAACTTAACTGCAAACGATAACTCGTACGCACTAGCAGCTTAATTGCTGTTAGCTCTACAACACTTCTTCCCTGGGGTGGGCCGTCAAAAGCTGTAGAGTCATTTACAGGGAATCGTATCTTGTCGGGTCACTTGGCAAAATACTAAATAATAGGTGACTCGCCTGTCCGCAGCGTGCGCGTCCGCGTCGTACGGGTTAAATCAAATGGCAGCGCTAAGTATGTAGAACTGTCTGTAGAGTGCTTGCGGACGCGGGTTCGATTCCCGCCGTCTCCACCACTGAATAAACAACAAGGCCCTCCCCGACGCAAGTCGGGGAGGGCCTTGTTGTTTATTCACCGCGTGCCGGCGGCGGGCATCGAATCCGCGTCCGGCACGGACGCGGGGCGTAGCAGGGAATTCGCGCCGCGTGCGGCGCGCCTGCGCAGCGACGTTGCGCTTGCAAGCGCAACGGCTCTCCGATTCTACCGACCAAGGTTTCATTTCATGTAAGGCACCTTGCTCGAGGCAAGCCGACAATTCGCACAGAATGCATGAATAAGGTGGACGGAAGCTGAGCGCTTCAGTATTCTCACAGTATTCTGATGGGGCAACTGCCCTGTCCGAGCGGGGAGCCGGCATGGCAACTCTCCTGCTCAGCAAAGTACGCTTGTTTCGCGTTGCGCTGGCCGATGACATCGAACGCGGCAATGCCATAGCCCATCCGGTCGAGACCGTTAAAAACAAAACACTCCGGGGCTATCGCAGCAATATCGGCGTAACGTATCATATAAAAATTACAGGGATTGGCAATGACTGAAGAAAAACGCGTTGTGTACGGAACCGAAGACCTGCTGACTGGTCTGTGTAACTCAGTTACACGAGTGTTGAACGTCGCTACGCAGAGCAAGGTTCACTACTCCGGCATGGTTCAGCGGATCACCAAGATTGGTTTGAAGCCCGACATCGGCTGCTTCGTGTTATTCGACGGCGGCTTTTCCGGCTTGGTAGTGCTGAACTTTGGCGCCGATACGGCGATGGAACTCTACGAACGGTACATGCTGCACATGGGCATGCCCAAGTCCGAGCTGGCCGGCTCCCACACCTCCGACGAGGTCTCGAATATCCTGGGCGAACTGATGAACCAGATCGTCGGCGACTTCACCGGCAAAGTCCGCCGTGAACTGCAAACCAACATCACCCAGAACCAGCCCAAAATGCTGGTGCTCAACAAGCAAGTGATGCTCAGCGTCGACACCCCGCTGGACCGCCCTGAAATGCGCCGCGTCTCGTTTTTCACCGAGAAAAACAACATCTTCTATCTGGAGCTGGCCATTGATCGCACCGAATTCATCAAATTGCATGAGTTCGATTCCGAGGAGGTGCTCGATCCAGACGCGTTGATGGATTTGGAGAATGCGAATCAGGAGGCGAGAAGCGCCCCGGCTTCCGTTGAACATGATGACGACAATTCGGATCTGCTGAGGTCTTTGGGCATGTAATCACCAGGGATGGCAGACAATGCCTCGCCGGCGCAAGTTGGCGGGGCTTTTTTTATGTGTGCCGGGCTGAATGCGGACGCTGGGCGCGCGTCCGCTGGCCTTAGCGGCGCACGCGTTCGGAAAAATCTGCCGCACGGCCCGCCGCGCGCGCCTTGGCCGTCATGTGCGCGGCCCGCCGCAAGGCCGCGAAGTCGCCGCCCTGCCCCAGCGCGCCAATGTCGTACAGGTAGCGGTCCAGGTAGCCCGACGCCAGCAAGCGCCAGTCCAGCGACAGCGCGGGATTGATGTGCCGCGCCATCTCGAATACGATGGTGGTGCAGTTGGCCGTCAGCGTGTTGTAGAAGCGCGGCGCGCGTTTCAGCCGGTCGCCCTCGCCCAGGTAGGCCAGGAACAGCGCGCGCTTTGCCGCCGCCGGCATCGTCAAGCGGTACAAATACATGTCCTCGTCGCGCACGTTGGTGCGTACCCGCAGGATGTCGCCCTCGTCGGCCGCCACCAGCACCATTTCGTAGCGCTTGAAAAAACCCTCGACGGCGGAGAAGCTTTCACCGCGTTCCTTGCGGATTTCAATGGAAAACGTCAGATAGCGGCCGTCGTCGAAGCCGAACGACACCAGCGTGTGCGCGATGGCCGGCCCCATCCAATAGGACATGGCCACGTCAACCGAGCGCAGCCGGTCCAAATCGTATTGCCGCGATTCCCAACGCTCGGTGTAGTCGGCGTCGCTGCGCCAGTCGAAGTTGCGCACCTGGTCGAGCGTGACGATGCTGCCGTCGACCCGGCTGCCGAGCATGCGCGCGACGTCGGCGGCCCACAGGCGCTGGTGCGTCGGCGCGATGCTGCTCCACCAACACAGCAGCAATACGAAAGCGGACAGCCAGGGCAGCAGCATGCGCGCCTGCGGCCGCCACCAGCACAGTGCCACGGTCGCGACGCCAAAGGCGGCCCACAGCGACACCGCCAGCGTGCGCGCCGCCACGCCACCGGGCAACTGGTACCACAGCGCCAGGCCGCCCCACATCGTCGACAGCGTCAAGACGAGCGAGCCGAGCATCATGCCCGCGGTGTAGAGAAACGGTATTTTCATGCGCCAATTATAGGGCCTGACCCCGGCGCCATCGCGCCGCGCAAGCGGAACCTGACGTCGCGCCACCATCTTGCTCGGTCTTTTTGAAATATAGTTGATTTTGATGGCTTTTTTTCCGGAAATACGACTTCAACCGCCGGCAAAAAGCAAAAAATGTTGTATGTTGGGTGGTGGCGTGACACCGTTCGCGCCGAGCAACCAAGTCGCCTGAATGAACGATCAATCTTTGCTATCCCGCAGTACCCCCACGACCCACCCCGACATCCTGTACGGCGCCGTCGCCCCCTCCTTGCTGAAGGAGGAAATTCTCGCCGACCTGTTCGAGGCGAGCGTGCGCCGCGCCCCGGCGCAGGTGGCGCTGGTGTTCGAGGGGCGCGAACTGACTTATCTGGAACTGGACCGGTTTGCCGACCTGGCGGCCGCGCGCCTGATCGAGCACGGGGTGCGCCCCGGCCACATGGTGGGGCTGTGGATGGAGCGCGGCATCAATCTGCTGGTGATGCAACTGGCGATCGCCAAGGCCGGCGCCGCCTGGCTGCCGGTCGACCAGGACACGCCGGTGGAGCGCCTGCAAGTGTGCCTCGACGACGCCGCCGCCGTCGGCGTCGTCAGCAGCGCCGGCCACGCCGAGCGCCTGGGCGGCGCCGCCTGCCCGGTCTGGCGCGCCGAGGACTTGCTGGCCGCGCCGGAAGCGGGGCAGGCCTTGCGCCGCCGCGGCGCCGTCTCACCCGACCAGCCCGCTTACGTCATCTATACCTCCGGCTCGACCGGCAAGCCGAAGGGCATCCTGATCTCGCAGCGCAGCATCTGCCATTTCCTGCGCAGCGAAAACGCGGTGCTCGGCGTGCACGCCGGCGACCGCGTCTACCAGGGTTTCTCGCTCGCCTTCGACATGTCGTTCGAGGAAATCTGGATCAGTTACCTGGTCGGCGCCACGCTGTGGATCGGCCCCAAGGAAGTGGCCGGCGACCCGGAGGCGCTGCCGCGGCTGCTGTCGGCGAACCGGGTCAGCGTGCTGCACGCCGTGCCGACGCTGCTGGCCCTGTTCAGCGAAGACGTCACGGGCCTGCGCCTGATCAACCTCGGCGGCGAGATGTGCCCCGAAACGCTGGTCGAGCGCTGGGCCCGCCCCGGCCGCCAGATCTTCAACACCTACGGTCCAACCGAGGCCACGGTCTCGGCCAGCCTGGCGCGGCTGGAGCCGGGCCGCGCCATCACCATCGGCACGCCGCTGCCCAACTACGGCTTGCTGGTGATCGACGCCGACGCGCCGGCGCTGGCGCTGCTGCCGCGCGGCGGCACCGGCGAGTTGTGCATCACCGGCCCCGGCCTGGCGGCCGGCTACCTCGGCCGCCCCGACTTGACGGCTGAAAAATTCCTCGACAATCCCTGGGCCAGCGGCGTCCACGACGCCCGCCTGTACCGCACCGGCGACCTGGCGCGCATCGAGGCCGACGGCGAAGTGCGCTGCCTGGGCCGCACCGACGACCAGGTCAAGCTGCGCGGTTTCCGCGTCGAGCTGGGCGAGATCGAGGCGGTGCTGGCGCAACAGCCGGGGGTCGGCACGGTCGCCGTGCTGCTGCGCAAGGACGACGGCATCGACCAACTGGTGGCTTATCTGGTGGCCGCCAACGGCGCCGACGAGCGCGCCCTCGCCGGCGCGGCCCTGCGGCCGGCCCTGGTCCAGGTGTTGCCGCCCTACATGGTGCCGGGCCGCTACCAGACGCTGCCGCTGATGCCGCGCCTGACCTCCGGCAAGATCGACCGCAAGGCGCTGCGCGCGCTGCCGCTGGCGGCCGCGCCGGAAGGCGCCGCCGGCGAGTCCGACCTGGCCGAAACCGCCGCCGAAAGCGCGCTGTTCGGCGCGCTGGCGCAACTGTTCCCCGGCCAGCCGATCCGCCGCCAGGCCGACTTTTTCGACGACCTCGGCGGCCACTCCTTTTTCGCCGCGCGCCTGGCGTCGGCGCTGCGCGCCGACCCGGCCTTCGCCCACGTGACGGTGCGCGACATTTACCACCACCGACAAATCGGCCGCATCGCCGCCGCGCTGGCCGAGGCCCCGGCGGCGGCCGCCGCCGAGCGCGACTGGACCGCGCCGTCGGCGCTGCGGCGCTGGACTTGCGGCGCGGCCCAGGCGCTGGCCGTGCCGCCGCTGGTGGCGCTGCGCATGGTGCAATGGCTGGCGCCCTTCTTCACCTACCACTATTTCACCGGCGATCCGGGCGACTCGGTGGCGCGCGCCGTCGCCGCCGCCATCGGCGTGTTCCTGCTGGCCACGCTGATGGAGTTCGTCGTCGCCATCGCCGGCAAGTGGCTTATCGGCGGCAGGCTGCGCGCCGGCTCCTATCCACTATGGGGTTGGACCTATTACCGCTGGTGGTTGTCCGACCGCCTGCTCGAAGCGGCCCCGGTCTACCTGCTGAGCGGCTCCTCGCTCTACAACTGGTGGTTGCGCGCGCTGGGCGCCAAGGTCGGGCGCGCGGTCATCATCGGCTCGGCGACGCTGCGCGCGCCGGACCTGCTGCGCATCGGCGACGGCGTGAGCATCGGCAACGCCGTGAACTTCGAGAACGCGCGGGTCGAGCGCGGCCGCCTGCTGCTCGGCGCGATCAACCTGGACGACGACGCCTGCGTGGCCTCGTACTGCGTCCTCGAAGGCAACACCGGTGTCGGCAAGGCCGGCCACCTGCAGGGCCAGAGCGCGCTGGCGGACGGCGCCGCGGTGCCGGCCGGGCGCGTCTGGGGCGGCTCGCCCGCGCGCGACCTCGGCCCGTTCGCCCCGACGCTGCCGCCGCGCCCCGCCGTCGGCCCCCTGCGCCTGGCCGGCGAGGCGCTGTTCTTCGTATTTGGCATCGTGCTGGTGAGCACGCTGTTCTTCATGCCCGTGTTTCCCAGCTTCGTGCTGATCGACTGGCTCGACGAGCGCGGCGTGATGCCGTGGTTGCAGGGCAGCCAACTGGGCACGCAACTGGCGCGCTATTTCCTGCTGGCGTTTCCGGCCAGCGCGGTGCTGGTGCTGTTCACGGTGCTGGTGTCGGCGGCCATCCGCTGGGGCGGCATGCCGCGCCTGAAGCCGGGCCGCTCGGCCGTCCACAGCAACATCTATTGCTCCAAATGGCTGGTCAGCCACATCCAGGAATCGAGCTTGAACGTCTTGCACGGCATTTACGCCACCGTCTTCGCGCCGTACTGGTACCGCCTGCTGGGCGCCAAGGTCGGGCGCGACGCCGAGATTTCCACCGCGCTGGGCGTGGTGCCGGACATGCTCACGCTGGGCGACGAAACTTTCATCGCCGACGCCGTCATGCTGGGCGACGAGCAGATCGAGGGCGGCTGGATGACGATGCAGGCGACCGTGGTGTCGCACCGCAGCTTCGTCGGCAACGGCAGTTACATCCCGGACGGCACCGTGCTGCCCGAACGGGTGCTGGTCGGCGTGCACACCCACGCGCCCGAGAACGCGCGCATGGCCAGCGGCGACACCTGGCTGGGTTCGCCGCCGCTGCACCTGCCGGCGCGCGAGCAGGTCGGCGGCTATCCGGAGTCGCTGACCTACCGGCCCTCGTCGCTGCGGCGGCTCGGCCGCACCCTGGTTGAAACCTTCCGCATCGTCGCCCCGCACGCGCTGGTGATCGCCGTCGGCTACACCGTGGTGCTTGACGTGATGCCGGTGGCCGGCGCTGGACGCTGGGGCGAGGTGGCGTTCGACTTGACCGTGGCCGGCTTGCTTTACTGCATAGGCAACTATCTGTTCGTGCTGGCGTTCAAGTGGCTGCTGCTGGGCCGCTACCGCAAACGCGCCGCGCCGATGTGGACGCCGTTCGTCTGGCTCTCGGAGGGCGTGACCAACCTGTACGAGGGCATCGCCGTGCCGAATTTCATGCGCTACCTGCGCGGCACGCCGTGGTTGCCGGTGGCCCTGCGCCTGCTCGGCTGCAAAATCGGCCGCGGCGTCTACCTCGACACCACCGACATCACCGAATTCGACTGCGTCTCGATCGGCGACTACAGCGAGTTGAACGCCCTCGCCTGCCCGCAAACACATCTGTTCGAAGACCGCGTCATGAAAATCGACCGGGTCGACATCGGCAGCAAGGTCTACATGGGGCCGCGCAGCGCCGTCCTGTACAGCGCCAAGGTGGGCGACAACGCCCGCCTCGGTCCGCTGACTTTGGTGATGAAGGGCGAGCACATTCCCGCCGGCACCAGCTGGGCCGGCTGCCCGGCCGCGCCGGCGCGCGCTGAGTGAGCGGATTTCAAACCGATTTTGTAGGTCGGGTTAGCCCGCCAGGGCGTAATCCGACTGGCGTCGCAGCGGCCCGGCGTCGGCGTTCCTAATCCGACCTACGGCATACGACAGGCTCACGCGTCGAGCATCAACACCATGCGATTCTCATCATAATAAACGCCGTCGCAATAAATCGAGCGGCGCTCGACGCCGGTGTGCTCAAAGCCCAACTTGGCGTACAGGGCGTTGGCCACCGCGCTGACGGCGCGCACCGACAGCGTCAGTTGCACTACGCCCGGCAGGGTCCGCGCGTAGGCGATGAGCGCCTGCATCAGGCGACGCGCGGCGCCGGTACCGCGCGCCTGGGGCGCGACATACACGCCCCAGACGCCGGCGCGGTGGCTGACATTGTCGATCTGCTCGCGCTTGAGTCCGGCCATACCCACCAATTCGGCGCCGGCGAACAATCCGAACACGCACTGGAACGGGGTTTCGACGATGCGTTGCGCCATCGCGTCGAGCGAATTGCGCAATTCCTCTTCGTGGCTGGACCAGAAAGCGGCGGGCGACTCGAGGGTGCCGGCCAGCCTCAAGGCGCGGGAAGCCTCGGCGTCGGCGGCGGTAAGCTTACGAATAATCATGTCGGACATAAACCTTAGCGAACTATATTAACGAACGATATTAATTATATGTCATTCAATACATCGGCGAAGTGACGCCAGTCGCGTTCGAACATTTGCCGAGGCAATGTAAATCAATTGACAGTGGGGCGAATCGAAAACAACGGGAGATAAACTGGGAAGCAGAAGCCGGCGTGACGATCTTGCGGCAACTGGCAGGGGAAGAAGGATTCGAACCTTCGCGTGCCGGAATCAGAATCCGGTGCCTTAACCAGCTTGGCCATTCCCCTGCGGCTATAATAACATAAGTGTACGGTAACGCAAAATACATGGTTGCCTGATCGTCTACCCGGCAGGCCGGGCCGGGCCGCCGCCGCCGGCAAGCGGCGTCAGCCCTGCGCTTCCATCTGCTGCCGGGCGCGCTCCTCTTCCTCCTCGCGCGCCAGGGCGATTTCGCGGATCACCGCGCCGACGTCGGCGGGCCGCTCCGGCGCCGCCACCACGCCCGTCAGCGGCGTGTCCGGCGTCAGCAAGCCGGCCTCGTACAGTTTCCAGATTTCCGCGCCGTACTGGCTGCCCAGCAGCTCGGGCACGACGGCGCCGAAGAAGTTGGCCAGGTTGGTCACGTCGCGTTCGAGCATCGAGGCGGCCACGCTGCTGCCGGCCGCGTCCACCGCCTGCGGCAGGTCGATGATGACCGGGCCGATCGCGTCGACCAGAATGTTATATTCGGACAAGTCGCCGTGGATCACGCCGGCGCACAGCATCAGCACCACCTCGCGCAGCAGCGCGGCGTGGTAGGCCAGCGCCAGCTCGCGGTCCAGCTCGACGTCGTTCAGGCGCGGCGCGGCGTTGCCGTCGGCGCCGGTGACCAGCTCCATCAGCAGCACGCCCTCGAAGCAGATGTAGGGCTTGGGCACGCGCACGCCGGCCGCCGCCAGCCGGTACAGCGCGTCCACTTCGGCGTTCTGCCACACCTCCTCGGCCATCTTGCGGCCGTAGCGCGTGCCCTTCTCCATCGCGCGCGCCTGACGGCTGTTTTTCACGCGCCGCCCCTCCTGATAGGCCACCGCCTGGTGGAAGCTGCGTTCGTTGGCTTCCTTGTACACCTTGGCGCAGCGCACGTCGTCGCCGCAGCGCACCACGTAGACGGTGGCTTCCTTGCCGCTCATCAATTGGCGCATGACTTCGTCGATCAAGCCTTCTTCAACCAGGGGCTGGATTCTTTTTGGTGTTTTCATAGGGTGATGCCGCTGTGGCGTTGGCCGTCCGATCGGTCGATCGGAAGGCGTGGTGGGTGGCGCCGCAACAGGGCCGCGGGCGCCGCCGGTGTCGGCGTGCCCCATTATACAGTGCCGGCCTGGTGTTAAAAAACAACTACGCAGCGCAAGGCCGGACGGCCAAGGCAGGGGGATGCGGCGCCAGCCACTCGAAGCGGCCGGCACCGGGGGGGGGGGGGGGGAAGGGGGGGGGGGGGGGGGGGGCCCCGTCCGCCAGGGGCACCTTGGGCGGAGGTCGTTTGCGGCGCACTGC
>NZ_JBJXIB010000067.1:0-31072 GCF_046115965.1 Janthinobacterium sp. CG_23.3
TACGCAAGCAAGGCCATGGCATGCTTGAGGTTCTGCTCCGGGCCTTCAACGGTAATCCTATCCCGCTTGCCGCATAGCGGCTGAACAGTCACTAATCGGACAAGGTTTGCATGGCTTGCGGACGCGCCGGCGGCCCCGGCCGCGCCGCGCCCGCCCCCCTTTCCACGCCATTGACCACCTATGAACAGACTGTTAGGCCGTTTCGTGTTGGGCGCCGCGGTGGCGCTGCAAGCCTGGCTGTGGCCGGCGGCCCCGGCGCAGGCGCTGGAACCGGTCACGCTGCAACTGAAATGGTCGCACGCCTTCCAGTTCGCCGGCTATTACGCGGCGAAGGAGCTGGGCTACTACCGCGAGGCCGGACTCGACGTCACCATCGTCGAGGGCTCGCCGAGCGCCGACTCGGTCAAGAACGTGGTGCGCGGCGAGGCCGAATACGGCGTCGCCACCAGCAGCCTGCTGCTGGCGCGCCAGGCCGGCCAGCCGGTGGTGGCGCTGGCGGTGATCTTCCAGCATTCGCCGGCGGTGCTGCTGGCGCCCAAGAGCGGCGCCGCGGCCGGCGTGCGCGGCCTGCTCGGCAAGCGCATCATGATCGAGGAACAGTCCGACGAGCTGCTGGCCTACCTGGCGCGGGAAGGCGTCGGGCCGGGGCGCTTCGTCCAGCTCAAGCACAGCAACCGGCCGCAGGACCTGATCGATGGCAAGGTCGACGCGATCTCGGCCTACCTGACCACGGAACCGTATTATTTCGACCAGCTGGGCTTCGAGTACGAGGTCTACACGCCGCGCGCGGCCGGCATCGACTTCTACGGCGACAACCTGTTTACCACCGAGGCCGAGATCCGCCTGCATCCGGGCCGGGCCAAGGCCTTCCGCGACGCCAGCCTGCGCGGCTGGCAATACGCGATGACGCACCGACGCCAAATCGCCGAGCTGATCATCGGCCAGTACTCGGCCGCGCACAGCCTCGAGTTCTACCTGTCCGAGGCGGCGGCGATGGCGCCGCTGCTGCGCACCGACCTCATTGAAATCGGCTACATGAACCCGGAGCGCTGGCGCCACATCGCCGCCGCCTACGTCGGCCTGGGCCAGCTGCCGCGCGATTTTTCGATCCAGGGCTTCCTGTACCAGCCCGGCCCCAAGCTCGACCTGAGCTGGCTGGCCGGCGCGCTGGCGCTACTGGCGGCGAGCGCCGCGCTGGCCGTCTACATCTTGCGCACCAACCGGCGCCTGGCCAACGCGCTGGGCCACGGCAAGCACACCGAGCAAGCCCTGCGCCTGAGCGAGGAACGCCACCGCCTGCTGGCCGACCACGCCTCCGACCTGATCTGGACCATGGACCTGGACGGCCGCTTCACCTACCTCAGCCCGTCGGTGGAAAAGCTGCTCGGCTACAGCCCGGCGGAATTGATGCCGCGGGCGCTGGCCGACTTGCTCACGCCGGCCTCGGCGGCCGTCGCCGCGGCCGGCCTGCACGGCCTGGTCACGGCGATCCGCGCCGGCCAGCCGGTGCCGGCCTTCCGCCACGAACTGGAATACCCGTGCAAAGAAGGCGGTTCGGTGTGGACCGAGGCCAACGTCAGCGGCATGCGCAACGGCGCCGGCCAGTTCGTCGGCCTGCTGGGGGTGACGCGCGACATCGGCGAACGGCGCCGCGGCGAGGAGCGCATCCGCCACCTGGCCCAGCACGACATGCTGACCGGCCTGCCCAACCGCGCGCTCTTTTCCGACCGTCTGCAACTGGCGCTGGCCAGCGCCCGGCGCGACCGGCAGCAGTTGGCGCTGCTGTTCCTCGACCTCGACCTGTTCAAGCCGGTCAACGACCGGCACGGCCACCGCACCGGCGACCTGCTGCTCAAGGAGGTGGCGCTGCGCATGCTCGACTGCGTGCGCGAGTCGGACGCGGTGGCGCGCATCGGCGGCGACGAATTCATGGTGCTGCTGCGCGTCGTCGAAAGCGCCGACGGCGCCGCCGGCGTGGCCGAGAAAATCCGCCATAGCCTGGGCCAGCCCTACGTCGTCGCCGGCCACCAGCTACGCATCTCGGCCAGCATCGGCGTCGCCATCTACCCCCGGGCACGGCGGCGACGAGATCGAACTGACCAAGCACGCCGACCTCGCCATGTACCGGGCCAAACAGGCCGGCCACGACCGCGTCCAGTTGTACCAGGAGAACCGCTAAGCTCAGGGTTTTCGTAGGTCGAGTTAGCCGGGACGGCGTAAGCCGGCTGGCGCCGGCGGCGGCCCGGCGTCGGATTACGCGTTCGCCCCGGCGGCCCCCGCATCCGACCTACGCAAGCTTAACTCGGCATCTCCGCTAGTGCTGCAACACGAAATACTGCAGCAGCTCGGCCGGATAGTACCTCTGGAACGACTTCCACAGCACGCCCTTGCGCGCGCGCTCCAGCAAGGCGTACAGCTCGGCCTGGTCGGCGGCGGACGGCGAGCGCTTGGAGATGTAGGCCCCGCTCTCGGTCGGCGGCAGCCCCTCCAGCGTGGTAAATTCGAGTTTCTCGCGCAAGTCCGCCAGCGCCGGGTCCTTACCCAGCGACGTCAGGAATACCGACGGCGCGACCACGGTGAAGTCGCCGCGGCCGACCTGCAGTCAGGTCGGCCTCGCCGGACTGCAGGAACATCGACGCCATGCGCGCCCGCGGCACCACCGGAAAGACGAATTTGCAGCCCATCTTGTCGCCCAGCTCGCGCCGCCTGTCCGGGAAAGCGCCCGAGACCACATCGCCGGCCACGATCACGCTGTAGCCGGGCGGCGCGCCGAAACGCGGCGGACGCGACAGTTCGCGAACAGACCCTAGCCAGACGCGCCGCAGGCCTGCTATAATTCCGCACCTTGGCCTGGTAGCTCAGTCGGTAGAGCAGAGGATTGAAAATCCTTGTGTCGGTGGTTCGATTCCGCCCCGGGCCACCAAGAATGCTTTAAAGAGAGCGCCAACCCATGCAGGTTGGCGTTTTTGTTTTGTGGGTGAGCAGCCGGTGGGTCGGTCGATTTCCGCTCCTTTTGGCGGGCTATGTAAGCAACAGTTACGTGCGAGGATAGGATGACTCAGAGTCCCCTGCTACTGCGGCGATTGTTGCGTGCGAAAGATAGGATGGACGCAGCCTCCCATGAGGAGTGGCCCATCCACCGCTTAGCGCAAGTGAGCGCGGTCTCGGTGGCGTACTTCGCGCGCGAGTTCAAGAAGGCCTTCGGCGTACCGCCACATCGCTACCTGCTCACACGTCGTATCGAGCGAGCGACGGCGCTGCTGCGCGACACCGACCTGTCCATTACGGAGATCGCGCTGCAAACCGGCTGGACCAGTCTCGGCTCCTTTGGGCGCATCTTCCGTGACATCACCGGTGGAAATCCGGGCGAGCTTCGAGCGCGCGAGCGCTCGGTTCCGCATGTCGGGGAACATATCCCCGAGTGCGTCATGCGCGATGCACAACGGCCAAACCTCAATATCGCAGTTTTGGAGAAGCGGCGAATGAAAGCGGCTGGCACACTGTAGCTTCAACCTAAGGAGCTGATATGAATCAAAGTGTCAATATGGCCGGTCTGTATGTGCGTGACCAGGACGAAGCGCTTGCCTTCTACGTCGAAAAGCTGGGGTTCCTCGTCCACACCGACGTTCGAAACGGCGACTATCGTTGGCTGACGGTGCAGCATCCAGACCAACCCTCATTCCAGCTCGGCTTGTTTATTCCCGGGCCCCCGGTGCATGACGCGGCAACCGCGCAGATCTTACATGAGATCGTAGCGAAGGGAGCCATGCCGCCACTGGTGCTGTTAGTGGACAACTGCCGTGCCGCTTACGAACGTCTGAGCAAGTGCGGCGTTGAGTTCACGCAGGAGCCCGTGGATCGCTACGGCAACGTGGATGCCGGCTTTCGGGATCCTTCCGGCAACGGATGGAAAATGATCGAGGCCGCAGCCAAGCCGCATTCGCGGAAGTCGCCATGAACTGGAGTCATTGGATTCGACAGGGCCACCGCTGGCTGTCCATCGTTTTCACCATGACTGTGATGGCCAACTTCATGGCAAGAGCGGTGGATCTTGGCGAGCCGTCGCCGTGGATAACGTACTCGCCGCTGCCCCCGCTCTTTCTGATGCTCATTTCCGGCCTGTACCTGTTCGCGCTGCCGTATACGAGCAAGTGGCGCAAGCGGCCACGCGCCTGACAATGGGTGTAAGCCGGCGCTGCTTCGGGGCGCGGCTTAACTATTATTGGAACTCGGCGCGATTCTGGAAAATCCTTGTGTCGGTGGTTCGGTTCCGCCCCGGGCGACCAAGAATTGGTTGTGACAAAACGCCAACCCTCGCCGGTTGGCGTTGTCGTTTGTCGGATGCCTCATCCTCGGCCCCCGCCCTTTCGGACCGTCTCGCGGAAAGCGTAAATTTTGATGTGGATCAATGAATAATTTGATCCCGCTCATTCCACTGGGTTGAAATTGCTTAATTTCACTACGCGCGGCCGGCGCCGCCGTGCTGGCCACCGACCTGGTACTGGCCGAGGGCGCCGGCAGCGCCTTCTGCAATGTGCGTCCGCCCGGCCACCACGCCGAATATGCCGCCCCACGCCACCCTGAGCAACCTGCTCGACCTGTCGGAGCAGGCCGACGCCGACGCCTACTGCGCGGCGGTGCTGGCCTGCGCGCGCGACCCGCTGGTCGACGGCATACTGGTCATCTACTCGCCCAAGCTTGACGGCGCCCCGGCCGCCGTGGCGCGCGCCGTCTGCGCCCTCAACGCCGGCCTGGGCAAGCCGCCGCTGACCTGCTGGATGGGCGACCAGCAAGTCGCGCCGGCGCGCCGGATCATCAACGCCGCCGGCCTGGCCACGTTCCGCACGCCGGAGGCGGCCGTCAACGGCTTTAGCAACATCGCCTCGTTCTACCAAAACCAGCAACTGCTGCAGCAAACCCCGCCGCCGCTGTCGCAACCCGACCAGCCCGACCTGGACGGCGCCCGCCTGCTGATCGAGGGTGTGCTGGCCGAACCGCGCAAGATGCTTACCGAGATGGAGTCGAAGGCGCTGCTGGCGGCCTTCCACATCCCCATCACGCAAACCATCCTGGCGCGCGGCGCCAACGAGGCGATGCTGGGCGACTGGCGCGGCGCCCCGCCGGCGCAGCGCGAAGCGGTCGAGCACATGCTGCTGCGGGTATCGGAGATGGTGTGCGCGCTGCCGCAGTTGCGGGAAATGGACATCAATCCGCTGATCGTCGACGAGCACGGCGCGCTGGCCGTCGACGCCCGCATCGTCATCGACCACGCGCCGCCGGCGACGCACAATTACGCGCATCTGGCGATCCTGCCTTACCCGTCGAACTACACGCAGGAGTGGCCGATGCGCGGCGGCGGCCGGTACACTCTGCGCCCGGTGCAACCGGACGACGCCTCGATGCTGCAGGAGCTGGTGCGCCGGCTGTCGGAGAAGTCGCGCTACTACCGCTTCGCCTCGTCGCTGCGCGAGCTGTCGGTGCCGATGCTGGCCCGCTACACGCTGATCGGCTACGACCGCGAGATGGCGATGGTGGCGGTGCAGACCCGGCGCGCGCCGGGGCCGGACGGCGAATTCGTCGAAACCTCCAGCATCATCGGCGTATCGCGCTACATCGCCAACCCGGACCGCAGCAGCTGCGAATTCTCGCTGCTGGTCGACGACCGTTTCAGCGGCCAGGGGCTGGGTACGCGCTTGATGCTGGCGATCATGGACGTGGCGCGCGACAAGGGCTTGAGCGACATCGACGGCCTGGTGCTGTGTAAAAACAACGGCATGCTCAAGCTCATGGCGAGCCTGGGTTTCCAGATCCGGCCGTACACCGACGCCCCCGACTTTCGCCTGTGCAGCAAGCCGCTATAGGGCCTCGCGCGCCTTCGGCCGGGACTGCCACCCCGGTCGGCAACGCTCCTCGCGCCGGCGCGTTTCCGGCGCGGCCAAGTCATTACCAATACGCGTCGTCATAGTCGGACGCCGCGGGGGGGCCGGTACGTCTTCAGCCATGCCTAGAGCTTGTTGACGTCGCCGAACTGGTCCAGCTCGGCGACGAGAGCGTCAAGCCTTGCCTGCATTGCTGCATATCGACGCGCAGGTGGCGCAGCATCGTTTGCGGCGTCAGGCGTCCCCGCGCTTCCCCGCCCATGTCCATTGCCGCCGCGTACTCGATCTCGGCGGTCTCGCGTTCGACCTCGCGCAACTGGCCTTCGAGGATCTTGTTGTACTGCTTGATCCGCTCCTCGCTCAGGTTGTCGAGGCCGGCCTGGTCGAGCTGCTCCACCTCCAGTTGCAGTTCCAACAGCCCCAACAGGTCGTTGGCCGCGTACGCCACGTTCACGCGTTACATCAGCGCGGTCTTGCGCTCCCGCTCGGTGGCGTCCGGCTCGCGGTCAGGATGCAGTTCGCTGGCCAGCTTGCGGAAAATATCGCGCACCGATTGCTTGAGCCGGTCGACCTCGGCTTCCTGGCGCCGTTCGCGCGCGAGCGCGCCGGCCGGCTTGGGGCGCGCGGCCGCCTCGGCCCGCGCGGCCTGCTGCTCCTCGCCGGCGTGCCGATGCATCTGCGCGGCCAGCGCCTCCATCATGGCCTCGGGCGAGCGCAGGTCGGCGTCGGCGTCCAGGCGCACGCCCAGGATGCCCTCCATCATGTCCTTGAAAGCCGCGCCATCCTCGGCGGCGTCGGCGTCGAAGTCGCCGCCGCTGTGGCGGTTGTAAATCTCCTTGAGCTCGGCGTCGTCGCCGTCCTCGAGCATTTCGAACGCCGTCGAGCAGATCAGACCGGCCAGCTTGGCGCGGTCTTTTTTGCCCATCGACTTGTGCTGGTACATTTGGTCAAGCAGCAGCACCAAGGCCCTCCGCTGATCAGGGTATTGAACTGCTTGCGGGCGCGCGACGCCGGGCCCTTGATGGGCGGCTCGGCGATGCGGATGGAGCACTGCGCGGTGAGTTTCATTGTATGGCGGTAAAATTGGGAGGTGGAACGGGGGAATCAAGGCCGCCGGACAACGCGGCGCCGTAGGCCGCCCAATTATAGCGGAGCAGGCCCGGCGCCGCGCACGCCAGGGACGGCGCCGACGGCGGCGCGGAAGGGTGTGCTTCCTTCCCCGCCGCGGCAAACGGCGTCGGCGACGCTGGCCCGGCCGGACTGCCGGCGTCGCGCCTCCCGCCCCGCAAACTTGACTTGGACGGCATCGAACATGAATTTTTCCGACGTGTTGAAAGTGTTGAACGAGGCCTCGGCATTCGAATTGTTTCGCATGCGCGCGGCCATCAGCGTGGCCCTCGACGAGCCGGCCCGCCTGCAGGCGATTCAAGCGCGCCTGCAAGCGGGGCAGTCGGTCGAGTATTTCGACGCCAGAGCCAACGCGCAACGGATCGGAACGATATTGGAGCTGCGCCGCAAGACCGCCTTGATCGTCGATCGCGACGACGGCAAGCGCTGGCTGATCGACTATTGCGAGCGGAGGCAACTATTAAGGAAGACTTAACAGTTCGAACCGAGCGCAAGCGGTAAGCCGCCCCGTCCACCCTTGGCGGCAGTGGCCGAGTCCCGCCTTACCCAAATGCGAGATCAGCAGGAATCGCCAGCGCGTAGCGCAGGCCGCAAGCGTTCACCAGTGCGCCACCGCGGCCAGGAAATGGCTAGCATAGGAAGTCCGATATCCCAGCCTGCCCCCCCAATGCGCCCCCATCTCGGCCTCGTCTGCGTCACCGTCTCGAACGACGTCAAATATCGCACCATCACGCGCAAGCGCCTGCTTGAGCATGCGCTCGAATCACAGCAAAAACTACTCGACGACATTTACCGCGCCAATATCCAGACCCTGGACAAGGCGCTGCGTTACTGCGAGCGCGAAGACATTGCGCTGTACCGCATCCCCTCGTCGATCTTCCCCTTCGCCGACGACGATATCGGCCGCGCTCTGCTGGCCGGCTTCGCGCCGGCGCTGGCGCAAACGGGCACGCGGGCGCGCGAAGGCGCCATCCGGCTGGTCATGCATCCGGACCAGTTTGTCGTGCTCAGTTCCGATTCGGCCAGCGTGGTGGCGAACAGCGTCAAGATCCTGCAGATGCACGCCGACATCATGGACATGCTGGGCCAGCCGCGCACGTCGTGGGCGCTGCTGGAGATTCACGGCGGCAAGGCCAAGCGCGCCGACGCGCTGCTTGAGCGCATCGCCGCGCTACCCGACGCGATCCGCTGCCGCCTGGGCTTGGAGAACGACGAGTATGCGTACGGCGCCGCCGAGATCCACGCAATCTGCCTGCGCTGCGGCGTGCCGATGGTGTTCGATGCCCACCACCATATCGTGCACGAAAAACTCGACAGCTACGACGACCCCAGCGTGGCCGAGATGCTGGCCAGGGCGCGCGCCACCTGGGCCGTGCCGGAACAGCAACTGGTGCATATCTCGAATGGCCGCGCCTCCTTCAACGACCGCCAGCATGCCGACTTGATCGGCACGATGCCGGCCGCCTACGCGCAGGCGCCGTGGATCGAGATCGAGGCCAAGTTCAAGGAAGAAGCCATCCGCGGCTTGCGCGGCTGGCAGGCGGCGGCGCGCTAGCGGGGCCGTCGATGGCGGCCATCAGCTGCCGGCCGGCGCGCTGGCTACCACATCAAGTCGTCGGGGATCTGGAAGGCGGCGTACGGATCGTCGGCTTCGACCTCGGTGCTGGCCTTGTTCACCCGCACCACCAGCGCGGCGTCGCGCTCGGCGATCTTGTCGGCAATAACCCGCGGCACCAATTCGACGGCGCCGCCCTGGCAGACGATCACCAGGCGCCCGGCCACCAAATGCGCCTGCACCGCGGCCGACACATATAGCCGCTCGATCTTCTTGTCGTGGGTGAAATTGTAAGCGATGTCGCCGGCGCCCTTGCTCTGGCGATTCTTCTGCACCAACTGGGCGATTTGCGCGACGATCGCCTTTTGGGTGGCGGCCGCGTCGCGCTGGGCATTCAGTTCGCGCGCCCGCTCGGCGTTCTTGCGCTGCGTCTCCAGCGCGGCCAGGCGCACCTCGTCGACGCTCTGCGTGCCGGTGCGGCGCTCGACCTTCTGCTGCTTGCTCTTGTCCTGGTTGGCCAGTTTGGCCTTGTTCTTGTCGATTAAGCCGGATTTCAAAAACTGCTCTTGTAATGAGGCCATATGCGCTGCTCCGTAAATAGGGGTCCGCCAGCCTAGGGCGGCGGCGCCGGCCGGTGGAAAGACGCTAGCATAGCAAAAAAGGGGCCCCCGCAGAACCGCGATCGCCGGCCGGGCCAGGGCGACCGGTCCGCCGGCTGGCAACGCCCCGGGCGCGGCCGGGCGCCGAAGTGCGGCGCCGGCACCGTTGCCAACAGTGCTATTCTAATAATTTATTTCGTGATAACATTCGCCGCGCCGGAAAACTTGTGTTTTCTATTACGAGAATCGCGACTTTCCGCCCCTTCCCCTCACTCCGGCTGGCACCTTTGACTGCGCTGGTGAACGCGCATCAACGCCATGGGTGAGCGTTTATTGTTGTTTACATTCACGAGAAAACTACTATGTTCCGCAAAATCACCATCGGCCTCGCCCTCGCCGCCGCCTTCGTTACCACGGCGGCATCGGCCGGCGCCATCCACGACCAGAACTTGTTCACCGCCAATACCTTGGCACGCAACGACGACGGCTCCACCGGCGTCGTCGACATGGGTTTCAACATCAATTTCTTTGGAGCTAACTTCACCCAGCTGTACGTCAACAACAACGGCAACGTGACGTTCAACCACGCCTTGAACACCTATACCCCGTTCAGCCTGCTGAGCACCAGCACCCCGATGCTGGCACCGTTCTTCGCCGACGTCGACACCCGCAACAGCCACAGCGAAGTGGTCCAGTATGCCCAGTCGACGATCGGCGGCCGCAACGTCTTCGGCGTCAACTGGATCAACGTGGGTTACTACCAAAACGCCGCCGACAAGACCAACAGCTTTCAGCTGATCATCACCGACCGCTCGGACACCGGCGCCGGCAATTTCGATTTCCAGTACAACTACGATAACGTCCACTGGGAAACCGGCACCGCCAGCAACGGCACCGGCGGCATCGGCGGCACCTCGGCACGCGCCGGCTGGTCGAACGGCGTCGACCATTCCTACGAGTTGGCCGGCTCGGCCGTCAATGGCGCGCTGCTCGACACCGGCTCGCGCTCCCTGGTCGGCCATTCGATCGACTCCGGCGTGGACGGCCGCTACAACTTCTCGGTGCGCAACGGCATCGTCGCGCCACCGGTGCCGGAACCGGAAACCTACGCGATGCTGTTGGCCGGCCTGGGCCTGCTGGTCGGCGTGGCGCGCCGCAAATCGGCCGGCAACGCCGCGTAAGCGCGCCACCCCGTTCGTCCGCCAGCCCGCCAGCCAGCGGGCTTTTTTTATGCGCCGGCCGCGCCCGCGCCGGCGCGGCCGTTTTGTGTGCGCCGCAACATATCTATTGATTGACCACAACCCGGGGCGCTGCGATACTCGCCCAACGATGGATGGCCAGGCGACGGGTGACATGACTGAACTACGAGCTTCACTCAAGAGCACGCGCAAGTTTTCGCTCAACTGGAGCTATCTGAACGCCATCGCCCACGGCGTCTCGGCGATCGACCTGGGCGCGATGGCCTTGCGCAACCTGCACGACGCGCGCCAGTTCGTGCGCGAATACGGCTTCGACCTGGACCAGCCGGCGGCGCCGGCGCTGATCGCCCGCGCCCACCGCGAGGCGGTCGACTTCATCGCCGCCACCTTCCTGACGCCGCGGCAGGGCGCGCTGATCCCGCCCGAGGTGGCCGCGCCGGACGACCCGCTGCAACTGCTGGTGTACGCATCGCTGCGCGGCCAGCACGCCGACCTGCTGCGGATGTGGTCGTGCGCGGTGCTCAAGGTGATGCACGGCATCTTCTACATCGACAACAACCTCAAGCTGCGCTACTTCAACACCATCCGCGAACAGGTCTTCGCCAGCCTCGACGAGGTGATCCACCGCGACGGCGACCATTATTTCCTCAGCGACGGCGAAGTCTGCCTGCCGCTGCTGCACTACGACAGGAAAAGCAACAAGGGCCGCAACAGCATCCTGCTCAAGCTGCTGCAAAAAGCCGCCTACCTGGCCGCCGATATTTTCGACCACCTCGGCGTGCGCCTGGTCTTCGGCACCCGCATCGAATGCCTGTTCGCGCTGCGCACGTTGCAGCGCGCGCACCTGCTGTCGGTGACCAACGTCGACGCCCAGCGCACCCGCAACACCCTGCTCGACCTCGACGCCGCCAAGCAAGTGTTCATCAAGTACCGCGCCATGCTCGAGCGCAGCGACGACTACCCGGTGGCGTTGCTGCGGCGCATGGACGAGGAGTTGCTGGCCAGCTCCCAGCCGCAGACCCGCAGCGACAACCCGCACAGCGGCGACGGCTTCAGCAGCATCCAGGTGACGGTGCGCAAAATGATCCACGTGCCCCCCGACGAGACGGCCGACGCCGGCCAGGACTATGACGTCGGCTTTTTCTTCGAGTACGAAATCCAGCTGATGGACCAGGCCAGCCACGAGCGCAGCCTGAGCGGCCCGGCCAGCCACGAAGCGTACAAGCTGCGCCAGATCGACACCGCGCGCGCGCGCGTGTGCGGACGCGAGCTGCTCGACTGGATCGCGCGCCAGCCGGCGCCGCCACCCTAGCGGCAGTCCTTGATGCGCTGCTGCGCCGACAGGCTCAGCTGCGTCAACTCGTTGCGCCCCAGCATGGGCAACTGCGCCAGCAGGTTCATCAGGGTGGCGCTGCCGTTGACGTCGAGTTCGGACGACTGGATCAGCACGGTGCCGCTGCCGGTGAAGTCGACCTGCTTCTCCTCGCCCGACAGGGTGAAGCCGGTCAACGCGCCGGCGGCGCTGGCCCAGCCCTTGACGTGCTCGTAGTCGTAGCGGTAGGACGGGCTGGGGCAGTCGGCCCAGCCCAGCACGGCCTGCTCGTCGACCCGGCACGGCAGTTCGAGGAAATGCACCGGGCCGTTCGACGAGGCGATCACCTTGCCGCTGCCGAGCATCGTCAGGAAGCCCGGCAGCGTCGATTCCTGGCAGATCACGTCCTTGCTGAAGCCCAGCAGGTTCTTGGCGCGTATCGTCATATTCGCCTTATCCAGGTCGTAGCAAGCGAGGTCGTTGCCGTTGTCTCCGAGCAGCAACTGGCCCTGCCCCTGCGCCACCACGAAGTCGTGGATGTACTTGGGGGCGTTGAAGGCGTGTTGCACCAGGATGTCGAGCACGCTGTTACCCATCGCCTCGAAACTCAGGTTGCCGTAAAAGGCGATCATCTTGCCCTTGCGGATGAACATCTGTTCCTTGACGTCGACGACGAAGGCGAATCGGTTCAGGTTGTCGTTTTTCGGCAGGTTGTCGGGGTTGTAGATCGTCATGGCTTACCTTTCGCTCGCTTGGATGTAGACCGTGCCCTGGCCGGTGAACTTGACCTGGTACGACTCGCCGGAGGCCTGGCCGACGAAGGATTTCCAGTTCAGGTCGGTGACGATGGCCGAGGCCAGTTGTCCGGTGTGGCCCAGATAGGCTTGCGGATCGACGCACACCGGCGCGTCCGGCGTCACCGGTAAGCCAATCGCGTTGCCGTCCGACAGGATGGCGACCTCGCCCGTGCCCTGCAGCGTGCTGGTAAACAAGCCCTGCCCGGAGACGGCGCCGCGCAGCACCCCCTGGACCCCGCCCTGGTTGCCGAGGAACATGGTGCCGGCCGTCAGCCGGGCGTCGAAGGCCAGCAGGTTGTCGCTCTCGACGTACAAGGTTTCGCCGCGCACCGGGATAATGGTGACGAACAGGCCGGCGCAGGCGTAGTAGACGCTGCCGCTGCCCGTGGCCGCCATCAGCGCGTAGCCCTCGCCGGTGGCGGCGCGCATGGCCAGGCTCTGCACGCCCTGCCCGGCCAGGAAGGAGCGGCTGAAATGCACCTCGCCCTGGTAGGCCACCATCGCGCCCTTGCGGGCGAAGACCTGCTCGCCGGCTAATTGGACCTGCAACATTTTTTCATTGATTTGTTGGTACACGGGCATCGCGTTCTCCAGTCGGATTCGGTTGACTTCCTGGCTCGTTGGCCGCCAGCCTAGCGTTCGGCCGGCTGGATGAACACCACGCCCTGGCCGCTGAATTTGTGCTGGTAGGACTCGCCCGAGCTCTGGCCCAGCATGGTGCGCCAGTTGACGTCGAAGACGAATTCCTGCGTGATGTTGCCCTTGAAGCCGACGAAGGCGTCGGGGTCGACGCGCAAGGGCTGCGCCGGCGTCACTTCGAGCATGATCAGATTGCCGCGGGCGATCAGCGCGACGTTGCCGTTGCCCTCCACCGTGGTGCTGAACAGGCCCTGGCCGGAAGCGGCGCCGCGCAGGCCGGCGAAGCTGGTGCCGGTTTTCAGCGCGCTGTCATAGGCCAGCAGGCTGCCGCTCTCGATCGTCAGCTTGTCGCCCGCCAGCGCCAGCAGCGTGATTTCGGCGGCGTCCTGGGCAAACAACACGCTGCCGCTGCCGGACACCTGCATCAGTTGCATGCCCTCGTTGCTGGCCTTGCGCTTGAGCGCGCCGAAAATACCTTCGCCGCCGAGGATCGACTTCTCGAACTTGACGCTGCCGGTATAGGCCACCATCGAGCCGGCAATGGCCAGCACCTTTTCGTTTTGCAGCGTCACTTCCAGCAGGCGGTCGGTGTTGGTGCGGAAACTGGTCACGGCGAACTCCTCAATCGACGGTGGCGGAGTGGATAAGGTATGCGAGGCGGGCCTTGTCCGCAAGCCTTATTTCACCGCGGCATCGCGCCGCGCGCGCGTGGAACTAACGCCGGCGGACCGGCTCTAATTAACCGATAGTATCAATTAATTGGGTGGTAGCGCCATGGAACACCTCCGTACCTGTCAGCACACAGTGCAATTCTACGAGGACGACAGTTTCCTGATCAAGGGCTTGGGCGACTACATCGGCGCCGCCCTCAGTCGCGGCGACAAGGGCGTCGTTATCGCCACCAGGAATCATCTGGAACAGTTGGAGGACACGCTCAGACAGCGCGGCCTGTTGAACGGCGGCGCGGGCGATCCGGACGGGCGCTACATCCCGCTGGAGGTCGACCATATGCTGCCGCTGTTCATGGACGACGGCGTGCCCGACGAACTGCGCTTTCGCACCGAGATCGGCAACGTCATCGCGCAAGCGGCGGTCGAGCATCCGGGCCATGTGTATATTTTCGGCGAAATGGTGGCGATTCTGTGCGGCACCGCGCACTGCCCGCTGCGCTCGCTGGGCAAGCATGACGCCGCCATCCATGTCGAGCGCTTTTTCAACGACTTGCTGCAGCACTACTCGTTTACGCTGTTATGCGGTTATCCGCTCAGCGCGTTTCCGAAGGAGCAAGACCAGGCGATGTTCCGTCAAGTGTGCGACTTGCACACCGACGTACTGCCGGCCGAGAGCTACGACCCGCAGGTCGGCATCGGCTTGCTGCAGCGCAGCATCGCCGCGCTGCAGCAGCAAGCGTTCGCGCTGGCCTCCGAGGTGCACGACCGCAAGCAGATCGAGCAGGCGCTGCGGGAGGTCAACTTCGACCGCCTGACCGGGCTGCCCAACCGCAACGTGTTCCAGAACCGCCTGGAGATTGACATCAAGCGCTCGCAGCGCAAGAATTTGCCGTTGGCCCTGCTGTTCATCGACCTCGACCACTTTAAGGAAATCAACGACACGCTGGGCCACCAGACCGGCGACGTGCTGCTGCGGCAAGTGGGTCGGCGCCTGAGCACCTACGTGCGCGAAACCGACACGGTGGCGCGCTTCGGCGGCGACGAGTTCGTCATCACGCTGGGCGAATTGCAAGACATCGACAGCGCCACCCACCTGGCGCAGAAAATCCTCGACGACCTGGCCAAGCCGTTCCTGCTGGGCGCCGAGGTCGCCTATATCTCGGCGAGCATCGGCATTACGCTGTATCCCCAGGACGCCGGCAACGCCGGCGAGCTGCTGCGCAACGCCGACCAGGCGCTGTACCAGTCGAAGGACGCCGGGCGCAACCGCTTCAGCTATTTCACGCCCAGCATGCAGCGGCTGGCGCAAACGCGCATGAACCTGAGCAACGACCTGCGCCGCGCCGTCGCCGGCCAGCAGTTGCAGGTGTACTACCAGCCGATCGTCGACCTGGCCAGCGGGCGCATCGGCAAGGCCGAGGCGTTGCTGCGCTGGCGGCACCCGACGCAAGGGCTGATCAGCCCGGTCGAGTTCATTCCCATCGCCGAACACAACGGCCTCATCGTCGGCATCGGCGACTGGGTCTTCCACGAGGCGTTGCGGCAAGCGAAGCGCTGGCGCGCGCTCAACCCCGACTTCACCGTCAGCGTCAACGTCTCGCCGGCGCAGTTCTACCGCAACAACGAGGCCCACTACGCCGAATGGCTGAGCCTGTGCAGCGGCACCGAACGCGCCGCCGGCAGCGACAGCCCGGCGGTCGGCCTGGAAATTACCGAGGGCTTGCTGCTGGCCTCGAACGGCGCCGTAACCCAGCAATTGCTGGCGTTCCAGGACGCCGGCATCCAGATCTCGCTCGACGACTTCGGCACCGGCTATTCGTCGCTGTCGTACCTGCGCAAGTTCCACCTCGACTTCCTGAAAATCGACCAGTCCTTCGTCTACAACCTCGAGCACGACGCCGCCAACGTCGCGCTGTGCGAGGCGATCATCGTCATGGCGCACAAGCTGGGCCTGAAAGTGATCGCCGAGGGCGTGGAAAGCGGCGCGCAAAGCGAACTGCTGCGGCGCGCCGGCTGCGACTACGGCCAGGGTTATTTGTTCGGGCAGGCGATGCCGGCCGACGAGTTCGAGCCGCTGCTGGCGGCGTCGGCGCGGCCGGCGTTCGCGCCCGCCTAGCCGAGCGAGCGGCGCGCGCCGCCTCAGCTACAGCGGTGCGAAAATGGCTTGCAAGTCGTCCTGCGTGATGCGCAAGCCCTCCGCCGCGCCGTCGCCTTCGGCCAGCACGGCATCGGCCAGGTCCGCCTTCTTGCGCTGCATCAGCTGGATTTTCTCTTCCAGCGTACCCTTGGCGATCAGCTTGTAGACGAACACCGGCTTGTCCTGGCCGATGCGCCAGGCGCGGTCGGTGGCCTGGTTCTCGGCCGCCGGGTTCCACCACGGGTCGTAGTGGATCACGGTGTCGGCCGCCGTCAAGTTCAGGCCGACGCCGCCGGCCTTCAGGCTGATCAGGAAGATCGGCACCGCGCCGCTCTGGAACAGCTCGACCTGGGCGGCGCGGTCCCCGGTCGCGCCGGTCAGCAGCGCGTAGGCGATGGCGCGCTGGCGCAGCTCGTCCTCGATCAGCGCCAGCATGCTGGTAAATTGCGAGAACACCAGAATGGTCCTGCCCTCGTCGAGCAGCGTCGCGATCATCTCCATCAGTTCGGCCAACTTGGCCGACGGCGCGCCACTCTTGGCGCCGGCGATTTTGACCAGCCGCGGGTCGCAGCACACCTGGCGCAGTTTCAGCAGCGCTTCGAGGATCACGATCTGGCTGCGCGCCACGCCCTTGCGGGCGATCTCGTCGCGCACCTTCTTGTCCATCGCCACGCGCACCGTTTCGTACAGGTCGCGCTGGGCGCCGGCCAGTTCGACTTCGCGCACCATCTCGGTTTTCGCCGGCAGCTCGGTGGCGACGCGGTCCTTGGTGCGGCGCAGCAGGAAGGGTTTGATGCGGCGGATCAGCAGCGCGTTGCGCGCGCCGTCGCCCAGCTTTTCAATCGGTTTGCGGAAATCGGCGTTGAAGCCCTTCTCGTCGCCGAGCAAACCGGGCAGCAGGAAGTGGAACTGCGACCACAGCTCGCCGAGGTGGTTTTGCAGCGGCGTGCCGGTCAGGCACAGGCGGTGCGCCGCCGTCAGCAGCGCGGCCGTCTGCGCCGCCTTGGAACGGCTGTTCTTGATGTATTGCGATTCGTCGAGGATGAGCAGGTGGTAGCGCTGCGCGCGCAACGGCTCCTCGTCGCGCGCCAGCAGCGCGTAGCTGGTCAGCACCAGGTCGAACCGGCCGATGTCGCCGAAGCGCTCCAGCCGCTGCGGCCCCTGCAGCAGCAGCACGCGCAAGTCCGGCGCGAAGCGCGCCGCCTCGGCCTGCCAGTTGCCCATCAGGCTGGTCGGCGCGACCACCAGCGCCGGCGCTGTCAGGCGGCCGGCCTCCTTTTCCAGCAGGATGTGCGCCAAGGTCTGCACGGTTTTCCCCAGGCCCATGTCGTCGGCCAGGATGCCGGCCAGGCCATACTCGCGCAGGAACTGCATCCACGCCAACCCTTCGCTCTGGTAGCCGCGCAGGCTGGCGCGCAGGCCGGCCGGGGCCGCGACCGCCTGCACGCCGCCGAAACCGGCCAGCTTGCGGCCGATCGCCCGCAGCCGCTCGCCGCCCAGCCAGCGCAGTTGCGCGCCGGCCTCCAACTCGGCCAGGCGGGCCGCGTCCAGCACCGGCAGGCGGATGCCGTCGCCGACGCCGTCCTTGAAGTACAGCTCGCCCAGCGCGGCCAGGATCGGTTTCAGGCGGCCCCACGGCAGCGCCACGCGCACGCCGCCGGGCAGGCGCGCCAGCAACGCCTCGTCGTCGGCGCGCGCGGCCAGCGCGGCCGCGTCGAAGTGATGCGGCGCCTCGCGGATCAGTTGCACCAGCACCGGCAGCAGCGGCACGCGCGCGCCGTCGACCAGCACGCCCAATTCCAGCTCGAACCAGGCGTTGCCGGCCTCGCCGCCGTCGGCGACGTCGGCGTACCAGTCGTCCACCTGGGCCAGGTCGTAGCGGTAGTCGGCTTGCATCTCAACCAGCCAGCCGGCCGCGCGCAGGCGCGCCGCGCCGCCCGCGGCGAAGGCCAGCCAGTGCGCCTCGGAGGGTAGTTCCATTGCCCCGGCCAGCGTGCGCAGCGGCGAGTCGGCATCGGCGACAGGCGCGAAACCGAGCTGCGCCAACGTCGCGGCGGCCGCCGCTTCCGCCACCGCGTCGCGCACGATCAACTCGGTCCCGGCGCCGCCGTGGCGCTGCAGTTCATGGGCCGGGTCGAACGAGGCGCGCAGGCCGTCGTAGTCGAACGCCAGCACGGCGAAACCATGCCAGCGGCGCCGCCCGTCCTCCACGCCGCCCAGCAGCAGGAAGGGACGCGGCGCGATATCCTCGCGCCGCGTCCGGCGCAAGGCCGGCGGCGCCGACACCAGCGCCGCCAGCCCGCGCTCGGCCAGTTGGCGCGACACCTCCAGGCGGTCGCACCCGGCCAGCAACGGCGCCCGCGCGACCAGGTCGTGCAAGTCCCGCATCGGCATGGCGCGCGCGCCCCCGGCCAGCGCCAGCTCGCCCAGCGCGTACGCGTGCAGATACAACGGCGGTTCGGTCGGCAGCACAAAGTCGATCAGCGCGCCGTCGTCGAACTGCCAGTCCAGGCGCAGCGCATCGCCGCCGTCGTCCTGCGCGTGCCAGCCCAGGGCGCCGGCGCGCGGCGCACCGGCGCTCAGCGGATGCAAGCGGCCGGCCTTCAACTCGTCCTTGCCGGCGGCCCAGGACAACTTGCCGGCCGCCAGCAACATGCGCAACAACTCGGCGCCCAGAGCCTGCGCCGGTTCCAGGGCGGCCGGACCGAACAGGCTGCCGCTGCCCTTGATGCCGAAGAACACGCGGCTTTGGTAGAGTTCGGCCGGCGTCAGATAGTCCGGCGGCCGGGTTTGCATCGCGTAGCTGTCGGCCACCGCCGCCACCGAGACGACGGCGCCATCGGCGCGCAGGCGCGCTTTGCACATGTGCAAGTTCACACGTTCGCGGCGCTCGTCCCACATCAGCACGAACTCCAGCCGGTATATGATTTTGGCGGTTTTGGCCAGCGGCGGCGGCGCCTGCGCAACCTCGCCAAGCTGCCGCAACCAGGCCGACAGCGCGTACGGCAGCGCCGGCCCGGGCGGCGCCGCGGCCGGCTGCGCGCCGCCCTTCGCCGCCGCGCTGAGCAGCACCGCGACCACGTGCTTGCAGTTGCCCTGCATCGGGCAGGTGCAGTCGCCGTGGAACGTGGTGCCGGTGCGCGCCGCGCGCCACCTCACCTGCTGGGTGTAGCGCTGGCCGCCGCTGCCGCTGACTTCACCGTCGACGATGTCCGGCTTGAGCTTGAAGGCGCGCACCTTGCCGCGCCGCGCGTAGTCCTCGCCGCGGCCGAAGGTGCCGGCGTCGAAATAGTGGCGGATGTCTTGCTCGGTGAACGGTGTCATGTTGGGCGGCGCCGACAAGGCGGCCGGAGATAGTCGGGGCCGCCATTATCGCCGATGTCGGCGGCCCGGCGCGCGCCGGTTCAGCGTTGCAGCGGCAGGTAGCTTTGCTTGAGCTGGCGCAGCACGAAGCTTGATTTGCTGTGGCGGATGCCGGGGATCTTGTAGAGCCGCTCGCGCAGCAGCCGTTCGTAGTCGCGCGTGTCGCTGACGGCGATGCGCAGGTAGTAGTCGTAGTCGCCCGACACCAGGAACGCTTCCAGCACCTCGGGGATCAGCTCAAGCGCGTGGCCGAACTCGAACAGCGCCTGGTCGGAATGGTCGTCCAGCGTCACCTGCACGATGACGGTGTCGGCCAATCCGACCTTGGCGGCGTTGACCCGCACCGTATAGCCTTCGATCACGCCGTCCTCCTCCATGCGTTTGATGCGCGCCCAGCACGGCGACGAGGTCAGGCCGACCTTGGCGCTCAGCTCGTGCAGGCTGAGACGCGCGTCCACTTGTAGCGCGGCCAGGATGGCGCGGTCGAATTTATCCAGCTTCATTCTGTTATTTTCATTTTCACGGTAAATTTTACTGAATCGGTGGCGTTTGGCGACAAATATAGAAGCCTTTTCTGCGTATTATGAAACAAAATCTATGCCATGAATACTTCCTGCATGGCCGCCGCCACCCCCGCCCCTTCCGCCTATGTCGCGCCGCGCAACGGCGCCGCGGTGCTGATTGAAACCCTGCTCGCGCTCGGCGTCGACACCGTCTTCGGCTACCCCGGCGGCGCCGTGCTGCCGCTGTACGACGCGCTGCACGCCGAGCCGCGCCTGCGCCACGTGCTGGTGCGCCACGAGCAGGCGGCGGTGCACGCGGCCGAGGGCTACGCCCGCAGCAGCGGCCGGCCCGGCGTGGTGTTCGTCACCTCCGGTCCCGGCATGAGCAACACCACCACCGGCCTGCTGGACGCCTTCTGCGACTCGATCCCGCTGATCTGCGTCAGCGGCCAGGTCGCCACCGCCTCGATCGGCACCGCCGCCTTCCAGGAATGCGACGCGATCGGCATCTCGCGCCCGGTCACCAAGTGGAACAAGCAAATCCGCGACGCCGAGGACGTCGCCGCCAGCGTGCTGTGCGCGCACCGCATGGCCACCGGCGGGCGGCCCGGACCGGTGCTGATCGACTTCCCCAAGGACCTGCAACTGGCGCCGGTGCGCGGCGCCGCGTGGCGCGCGCCGGCCGCCGCCGCGGCGACGCCGCCGCCGGATGCCGACGCGCTGCGCCGGGCGGCGCACCTGATCGGCGGCGCGCGCCGGCCGTTGTTTTACGGCGGCGGCGGCCTGATCAACTCCGGCGCGGCCGCCTGCGCCAGCTTCCGCCAGTTGGTCCACGACAGCGGCGCGCCCTGCACGCTGACCTTGCTCGGACTGGGCGCCTTCCCCGGCTCGGACCCGCGGTTTCTCGGCATGCTGGGCATGCACGGCACGCTGGAAGCCAATCTGGCGATGCACCACGCCGACCTGGTCGTCTGCGTCGGCGCGCGCTTCGACGACCGCGTCACCGGCCGCCTGGACGCCTTCTGCCCGGGCGCGGCGATCATCCACGTCGACATCGACCCGGCTTCGATCGGCAAGGTGGTGGCGGCCGACGTGGCCCTGGTGGGCGACTGCGCGGCGGTGCTGGCCGGGCTGCGGCGGGCGTTGCGCGAGGCCGCGCCCGCCGCGGCGGCGCCCAGGGTGGACGATCTGGCGGCGTGGTGGCGGCGCATCGACGCCTGGCGCGCGCGGCGCTCGCTGGCGTTCGACGACAGCGCCGCGCACATCGCACCGCAAGCGTTGATGAGCCGGCTGCAAGCGGCGCTGGCCGGGCGCGACGCGATTGTCTCGACCGACGTCGGCCAGCACCAGATGTGGGCGGCGCAGCACCTGCGCATCGAACGGCCGGGGCGCTGGCTGACCTCGGGCGGCGCCGGCACCATGGGCTACGGCCTGCCGGCGGCGATCGGCGCGCAGATCGCCCATCCCGGCGACCTGGTGGTCTGCGTCAGCGGCGACGCCTCGATCCTGATGAACATCCAGGAAATGGCCAGCGCCACCCAGCACCGCGCGCCGGTGAAGGTGGTGCTGTCGAACAACGGCTACATGGGCATGGTGCGGCAATGGCAGGAGCTGATCCACGGCGGCCGCTACAGCCACAGCTACACCGAGGCGCTGCCCGACTTCGTCGCGCTGGCGCGGGCGTTCGGCTGGCAGGCGCGCGCGGTGACGCGGCGCGACGAACTCGACGCCGCGCTGGCCGAGTGCCTGGCCTCAAGCGGGCCCTACTTCCTCGACGTGCGCGTGGCCGGCGAGGAAAACTGCTTCCCGATGATAGCGCCGGGGCGCGGCCACCACGAGGTGCTGCTGGCCAAGGGCGTGGCCTACGCCGAGCCCGCCGAGCCCGCCGCGGCCGGCTGACGCGGCCTCACGACCAAATCCGGTAAACCCAATAGCTTTCATCCTCCTGCCCGGCGCGCACCAGTTCGGTCGGACTAAGCCCGGTGATTTCCTTGGTTTCGCGGCACAGGTGGGCCTGGTCGGCATAACCGCCGCGCGCGGCGATGTCGCTCCACGACGGCTTGCCGCCGAGGATATCGGCGCGCGAGTCCAGGAACGATAGCTCGGCGCGGCTCATGCGCCGCAGCGTGCGCATCGGCTGCCCGGCCCAGGCCTTGACGCGCCGTTCGAGGTTGCGCGCGCCGCGGCCCCAGCCGGCCGCCGCCACCTGCACGCCGAGCCGCTTGACCCAGTCGCCGACCACGCCGAGGGCGTCGTCGCCGCGCGCGCCCTGCCAGCGCGGCTCAAGGAAACGCTCGACCAGCGCCACGCGCGCGTCGTCGTCGGGCGCCGCCAGCACCTGGCGCGCCAGCGCCACCCAGTCCGGCCCCAGCGCCTCCTCCAGCGGGACGATGCGGTCGACCCAGACCGACATGTCAAGCCCGCTCAAACGATGCATCGCCGAGGCGTAAAACAGTACCATGAAACCCTGCATCGGCCCCGGGTTGTAACTCACCGTCGGGCGCGACTGCGGGCCGGCGAATTGCATCGCCGCCATCGGTTCTAGGCCCGGCGTCGGCGCCGCCCGTTCCGCCTCGCCGCGTATCATCCAGCTGATGCTACATAGCGGGCTGGCCGGAAAACGGTTCAGCCGCTGCCACGGCAACAGCGGCGCGCAATCCATCGTGCTGCGCGCCAGGCAGGCCCGCACGCAGCAGGCCAGCGACAGGCGCGGCGCGATCAGTCGCGCGCTGGGCAGGCTGGTGGGGGTGGCGGTCATGGTCGAATGGGCGTGGTGGGGCCGGTCCATTGTACCGCGACGGCGCGGCGTGTCGGCGCCGCCGCGGTTTGTCGGAAACGTTCAAGACGGCCGCCCCGGTTGCCGCTACAGTGCAAGCCAACGACACCCACTTGCGGAGGAACCAGCATGACAGCGTATCCCGGCACCACCCCCAGCGCCGCGCCGCCGGCCCGGCCGGCCCTGCGCCAGATCGCCGCGCTGCCGGGGCCGTTCGCCCTGCCGCTGCTGGGCAATGCCCTGCAGCTCAAGCCTTCGCGCGTGCACCGCGACGTCGAAGACTGGTGCCGCCGCTACGGGCCGCTGTTCCGCATCCGCCTCGGCCGCAGCAAGGTGCTGGTGGTGGCCGGCCACGAGGCGGTCGCGGCGGTCCTGCGCGACCGCCCGGACGGCTTCCGCCGGCCCAAGGCGACGGCCGACCTGTCGCTGGAAATGGGCGGCGTGCCGGGCCTGTTCATGGTCGAGGGCGCGGAGTGGCGCAACCAGCGCCGCGTGGTGATGCAGGGTTTCGCGCCGGCCGCGATCAAGGCGTATTTCCCGTCGCTGGTGGCGGTGGCGCTGCGCCTGCAGCGGCGTTGGGACGCGGCGGCCGGCGCCGGCGCGGCGATCGACCTGGCCGACGACCTGAAGCGCTACACCGTCGACATCATCGCCGGGCTGGCTTTCGGCACCGATGTCAACACCATCGAATCGGGCGGGGACGTGATCCAGCGCCACCTCGACGTCATGCTGCCGGCGCTGGCGCGGCGCAGCCTGGCGTTGTGGCCGTACTGGCGCTACTTCAAGCTGCCGGCCGACCGCCGCCTGGAGCGCAGCGCGGTGGCGCTGAGGGCCGCCATCGGCGACCTGGTCGGCCAGGCCCGGCAACGCCTGCTGGCCGAGCCGGCGCGCCGCGAGCGTCCGCCCAACCTGCTCGAGGCGATGCTGTGCGCTGCCGACCAAGCGGGCAGCGGGGTCGACGACCAGGCCGTCGGCGGCAACGTCCTGACCATGCTGCTGGCCGGCGAGGACACCACCGCCAACACCATTTCGTGGATGCTGTACCTGCTGCAGCGCCACCCGCGGGCGCTGCGCCGCGCCCAGGACGAGGTGCGCCGCCTGGCGCCCGACCCGGCCGCGTTCAGCGTCGAGCAGATGGACGCGCTCGACTATCTGGGCGCCTGCGCCAGCGAGGCCATGCGCCTGAAGCCGGTGGCGCCGTACATGCCGCTGGAGGCGCTGCGCGACAGCGTGGTCGGCGACGTCGCGGTGCCGGCCGGCAGCTACGTCTGGTGCGTGCTGCGCCACGACAGCGTCGCCGACGCGCACGTGCCGAACGCCGCCGCCTTCGAGCCGCAGCGCTGGCTGGCTCCGGCGCACGGGGAGGCCGGCGCCGGCTTCGACAAGCAGCTCGCGCTGCCCTTCGGCGCCGGCCTGCGCACCTGCCCCGGGCGCTACCTGGCGCTGCTGGAAATGAAGGGTGCCGTGGCGATGCTGCTGGCGCGCTTCGAGCTGCTCGGCGTCGACACGCCGGACGGCGGCGAGGCGCGGGAGCTGATGGCCTTCGTCATGTCGCCGGTGGGCCTGCGCATGCGCTTGCGGGCGCTGGCGGCGTGATGAGAGCGTGTCGCGTTAAGCTAGCGCGATTTTCGTAGGTCGGGTTAGCCCGCAAGGGCGTAAGCCGACTGGCGTCGACATGGTCAAAACCGCGGGCGCAACCCCGGGGCCGGCCCCCAAGGGTCTAACCCCGCTTCTTTGCCGCTGCCTGCGTTTAACGCCGCCGGCCCGCCAGCCCTAGCCCGCGCCCAGCGCCTTGCTGCTGAAGAACTGGTGCACGCCCTTGCGCAGGTCGTCGACGTGCTCGAACTCGAGGTAGGTGACGTCGGCCAGGTCGTCCAGTTCGCGCAGCAGCGTGGTCTTGATCGGCGCGTGCTTCCACACCAGGAACAGGATAGGCGCGTTGCTGCCTTTGAAGACGTGGTAGCCCAGCTCGAAGGCGCTGCTCTCGCTCATGCCGACGCGGATGTTGATGAACAGGTCGGCCTGGTCGAGCAGCGCCAGGCGGTGCTCGCGGAAGTTCGGCGGCGTGAACAGCTTGCCGGTTTCGCGCTCGAACGACTGCTTGAAGGTGGTCGCGCTTTCGGCCCGTATCCCGGTCAGGTAGTGGAAGGTGTAGGGCGCGCCGTTGGCGCTGTCGAGCAGCACCAGGATGTCGGCGATCATGCGCTGCTGCTCCTGGTCGGCCTCGGTGAAGGGCTGGCGGACGAACACCTTGACCGGCGCGCTGCCGACGTCGCGCTGGCCGCGCCGCTGCGCGCGCCGCTCCGGCACCTCGATCGCCGCCGCCTCCCAGTCGAGCAGGCGCGGCGCCAGGCGCCCGCCCGCGCTCGGGCGCGCCGCCTCCTCGTCGGCCTCGGGCGGCTGGTGCTGCTGGGCCAGCGGGTACAGGCCGAAGCTGTCGATGTGGCGCAGCGCCTCGCTGGCCGCGTCGGCCCCGGCGATGGTGCTGTAGAACGCTGCGCCGGCCTGCAGCGCCGCCACCCGGATCGGCCGCGAGGCCATGATCGCGGCGCGCTTCTCGTCGACCGTCAGGATCACCATCGCGATGCTTCTGGCGGCCAGCTGGTCGAGCACCTCGGCGTCCTCCACCGCCAGCGCCGGGATGTCGGCGGCGTTGATGACGGCCGCCGTCACCAGGCTGGCGCAGATGCCGAAGCCCAGCGTGTGCAACTGGCGCGCCACCGCCACCGCGCGGGCCTGGTCGCTGCGCTTGACGCGCATGTAGACGCGGCCGCTGCGCGGCAGGCGGATGCCGGCCGCCAGCTGCGACTTGTAATACGCCTCGCCGAAGGTTTTTCCAACCCCCATGACCTCGCCGGTCGACTTCATCTCCGGCCCCAGCAGGGTGTCGACGCCGGGGAATTTGGCGAACGGGAAGACCGCCTCCTTGACGCTGAAGTAGCGCGGCACCACCTCGTCGATGACGCCCTGCGCCTCCAGCGAGCGCCCGGTCATGCAGCGCGCGGCGATCTTCGCCAGCGCCAGGCCGGTGGCCTTGGAGACGAAGGGGATGGTGCGCGAGGCGCGCGGGTTCACCTCCAGCACGTAGATCACGTCCTGCATGCGGCCGTCGATCTTGCTCTGCTGGACCGCGAACTGCACGTTCATCAGGCCGACCACGTGCAGGCCGCGCGCCATCAGCACGGTCTGGCGCTTGAGTTCGCGGATGGTGTCGGGCGCCAGCGAGTACGGCGGCAACGCGCAGGCCGAGTCGCCCGAGTGCACGCCGGCCTGTTCGATATGCTCCATGACGCCGCCGATGAAGGTGCGGTGGCCGTCCGACAGGCAGTCGACGTCGACCTCGATGGCGTTGTCGAGGAAGCGGTCGAGCAGCACCGGCGCGTCGTGCGAAACGTTGACGGCCTCGCGCATGTAGCGCTCCAGTTCGAGCGGCTCCTCGACGATTTCCATGGCCCGCCCGCCCAGCACGTAGGACGGGCGCACCACCAGCGGATAGCCGATCTCCTGGGCCAGGCGGCGCGCCTCGTCCTCGGTGCGGGCGGTGCGGTTTTCCGGCTGGCGCAGGCCGAGCTTGTGCAGCAGTTGCTGGAAGCGCTCGCGGTCCTCGGCGGCGTCGATCATGTCGGGCGTGGTGCCGATCACCGGCACGCCGGCCTGCGCCAGCGCCAGCGCCAGCGCCAGCTTCAGCGGGGTCTGGCCGCCGTACTGGACGATGACGCCGATGGGCCGCTCCAAGTGGACGATCTCCAGCACGTCCTCCAGCGTCAGCGACTCGAAGTACAGGCGGTCGGAGGTGTCGTAGTCGGTCGAAACGGTCTCCGGGTTGCAGTTGACCATGATGGTCTCGTAACCGTCCTCGCGCAGCGCCATCGCCGCGTGCACGCAGCAGTAGTCGAATTCGATGCCCTGGCCGATGCGGTTCGGGCCGCCGCCCAGCACCATGATCTTGCGCCGCTCGCTGGGCTGGGCCTCGCACTCCTCGTCGTAGGTCGAGTACAGGTAGGCGGTGCGGGTGGCGAACTCGCCGGCGCAGGTGTCGACCCGCTTGTAGACCGGCCGCACCGCCAGCGCGTGGCGGTGGGCGCGCACCTCGGCCTCGCTGGTGTGCAGCAGCGTGGCCAGGCGGCGGTCGCCGAAGCCCTGCTGCTTGAGTTCGAACAGCACGCCCTTGTCGAGCGCGCCCAGCGACTGCCCCGCCAGCCACAGCTCGGTGGCGATCAAGTCCTGCAACTGCGCCAGGAACCACGGGTCGATGCGGCTCAGCGCGTGCACCTGCTCCAGCGAATACCCCTGGGCGAAGGCCTCGCCCAGGTACCAGATCCGGTCCGGCCCCGGCGCGGCCAGCTCCTCGTCGATGACGGCGCGCCCGCTGCCGTTGCGGCGCAGGCCGTCGACGCCGACCTCGAGTCCGCGCAGCGCCTTCTGGAACGCCTCCTGGAAGGTGCGGCCGATCGCCATCACCTCGCCGACCGACTTCATCTGCGTGGTCAGGCGGTCGTCGGCGGCCGGGAACTTCTCGAAGGCGAAGCGCGGGATCTTCACCACCACGTAGTCGATGGTCGGCTCGAACGAGGCCGGGGTGTGGCCGCCGGTGATGTCGTTGCGCAGCTCGTCGAGGGTGTAGCCGACCGCCAGCTTGGTGGCGACGCGGGCGATCGGGAAGCCGGTCGCCTTCGAGGCCAGCGCCGACGAGCGCGACACGCGCGGGTTCATTTCAATGACGATCATGCGGCCGTCGTCCGGGTTGACGGCGAACTGCACGTTGGAGCCGCCGGTGTCGACGCCGACCTCGCGCAGCACCGCCAGGCTGGCGTTGCGCATGATCTGGAATTCCTTGTCGGTCAGCGTCTGCGCCGGCGCCACCGTGATCGAGTCGCCGGTGTGCACGCCCATCGGGTCGAGGTTTTCGATCGAGCAGACGATGATGCAGTTGTCCTTCTTGTCGCGCACCACCTCCATCTCGAATTCCTTCCAGCCGATCAGCGATTCCTCGATCAGCAGCTCGCCGGTCGGCGACAGCTCCAGGCCGCGGGTGCAGATGGCCAGGAACTGGTCGAAGTCGTAGGCGATGCCGCCGCCGCTGCCGCCCATCGTAAACGACGGCCGCACCACCACCGGGAAGCCCAGTTCCTGCTGCGCCTCCCAGGCCTCGGCCATGTTGTGGGCGACGCCGGAGCGCGCCGAACCGAGGCCGATCCGGCTCATCGCCTGCTTGAACTTGGAGCGGTCCTCGGCCTTGTCGATGGCTTCCGGCGAGGCGCCGATCAGCTCGACGCCGTACTCCTTGAGCACGCCGTGGCGGTGCAGTTCGAGCGCGCAATTGAGCGCCGTCTGCCCGCCCATCGTCGGCAGCACCGCGTCGGGGCGCTCGCGGGCGATGATGCGCGCCAGCACCTCCCAGTTGATCGGCTCGATGTAAATGACGTCGGCCATGTCGGGGTCGGTCATGATGGTGGCCGGATTGCTGTTGACCAGGATCACCTTGTAACCCTCTTCGCGCAGCGCCTTGCAGGCCTGCACGCCGGAGTAGTCGAACTCGCAGGCCTGGCCGATGACGATGGGGCCGGCGCCGATCAGCAGGATGGTGTTGAGGTCTTTACGCTTAGGCATTTTTATGCTTCTCCATCAAGGTCACGAAACGGTCGAACAGGTGTCCGATGTCATGCGGGCCGGGCGCGCCCTCGGGGTGGCCCTGGAAGCAGAACGCCGGCCGGTCGGTGCGGGCGAAGCCCTGCAGCGACCCGTCGAACAGCGACAGGTGGGTGACCCGGCAGTTGGCCGGCAGCGACTCCAGGTCGACGGCGAAACCGTGGTTCTGCGAGGTGATCATGACGTGGCCGCTGTCGAGGTCCTGCACCGGGTGGTTGGCGCCGTGGTGGCCGAACTTCATCTTGCGCGTGGTGGCGCCCGAGGCCAGCGCCATGATCTGGTGGCCGAAGCAGATGCCGAAGGTCGGCACGCCGTGCTCGATCAGCTCGCGGCAGGCGCCGATGGCGTAGTCGCACGGGGCCGGGTCGCCCGGGCCGTTGCCGAGGAAGACGCCGTCCGGGTGGTGCGCCAGCGCCTGCGCCGCCGAGGTGTGCGCCGGCAGCACCGTGACCTGGCAGCCGCGCGCGGCCAGCATGCGCAGGATGTTGCGCTTGACGCCGTAGTCGATCGCCACCACGCGGCAGCGCGGCGCCTCCAGCCGGCCGTAGCCGCGCCCCAGCGCCCACTCGGTCTCGCGCCACTCGTAGGGTTCGCGGGTGCTGACCTGGCGCACCAGGTCGACCCCGCTCAGGCCGGGGAAGGCGCGCGCCAGCGTCAGCGCGTGGCCGGCCTGGTCGGTGCCGGCGACGATCGCGCCGCTCTGCGCGCCGCGCTCGCGCAGCAGGCGCGTCAGTTTGCGCGTGTCGACGCCGGCGATGGCGACGATATTCTCCTGTTGCAGATACTCCGACAGCGAGCGGGTCGAGCGGAAGTTCGACGCCAGCAGCGGCAGGTTCTTGATCACCAGCCCGGCCACGGCGATGCGGCCCGACTCGGCGTCCTCGTCGTTGACGCCGGTGTTGCCGATGTGCGGGTAGGTCAGCGTGACGATCTGCCGGCTGTAACTGGGATCGGTGAGGATTTCCTGGTAGCCGGTCATGGCGGTGTTGAACACCACCTCGCCGCTGGTGTGGCCGGCGGCGCCGATCGAGACGCCGCGAAACACCGGGCCGTCGGCGAACGCCAGGATCGCCGGCGGATAGGCCCGGCGCAGGTTGGGGGCGGCTATGGTCATGAACTCTCCTTCGGGCGATGGTGGACGACGGAACGGGACGGGACGCCGGCGCGGCGCCCGCGGCCTCGGCCAGCTTGAACACGCTGACCAGTTGCACCAGGCTTTTCGCCTGCTGCTCCAGCGCCTCCGACGCGGCGGACGCGTTCTCGACCATCTTGGCGTTTTGCTGGGTGGCGCCGTCCATGTGGTGGATGGCGTTGCTGATGTGGTCGATACCCTCGCTCTGCTCGCGGCTGGCGACGGTGATTTCCCCCATAATCGAGGTGACCCGGTTGACGCTGGTGACGATCTCGCCCATGGTCTTGCCGGCCTGGTCGACCAGGCGCGCGCCGAACGTCACCTGCTCGACCGAGTGGTCGATCAGGGTCTTGATTTCCTTGGCGGCGCCGGCCGAGCGCTGCGCCAGGTTGCGCACCTCCGAGGCGACCACGGCGAAGCCGCGGCCCTGCTCGCCGGCACGGGCCGCCTCGACGGCGGCGTTCAGCGCCAGGATGTTGGTCTGGAAGGCGATGCCGTCGATGACGCCGATGATGTCGACGATTTTCTTGGCCGATTCGTTGATCGAGCCCATCGTCGCGACCACCTGCGACACCACCGCGCCGCCCTGGCCGGCCACCTCGGCCGCCGACAGCGCCAGCAAGTTGGCCTGGCGCGCGTTCTCGCCGTTGCGCCGCACCGTCTCGGTCAGTTCCACCATCGACGCGGCGGTCTCCTCGAGCGAACCGGCCTGCGCCTCGGTGCGCCCGGACAGCTCCAGGTTGCCGGCGGCGATCAGGCCGCAGGCGCCGTCGATGGTGTCGGTGGCGCTGCGCACGTCGCGCACGATGTCGAACAGGCTGGCGTCCATCTCGCTGAGGGCGCCGATCAACTGGCCGATCTCGTTGTCCGAGTCGACCGCGATGGCGCCGTTCAGGCGGCCGGCGGCGACGCCGCGGGCGATGCCGACGGCGCGCCCGAGCGGCTCGGTGATGCCGCGTATCAGCAGCACGCCGATCAACACGCTCAGCGCCGCCCCCACCAGGATTGCCGCGCCCATCAGCCAGGCGGTCGCGCCGATGGTGCCGCGCACCGCCTCGGCGTCGACCCTGGCGCGCTGCGCCAGCACATCGGTCAACTCGAGCAGCGCGGGGTCGGAAATGCGGTAGGCCGGATTGATCGAGCGGATCAGGATCGACTCGGCGTCGTCCCACTTCTGCTGCTGGATCAGGGCGCTGGCGGCGCTGATCGCGTTGATGCCGAGATTGTTGCTTTTCGCCACCCACTGCTCGGCCAGCTCGCGCTCGGGCGCCGTGTCAATGGCGTCGCGGTAGGCCGACAGCAGTTTGTTGATCTCGGCGGTGGTGTCGTCGATGGTTTTGAAATGCACCGCCAGCGGATGGTCGTGCAACTTGGACCATTCCATGGCGGGGTTGTGCTGCAGCGCCTGCAGGATCTGGCTGCGGTTGATTTCCATCTTGAAGCGGATCCGCTCGGCCAGCCGGGCGCTGACCCGGGCGTCCTTTTTCGCGGTGTTGTCCAGCAGCCTGCTGGTGTTGTTGATACTGTGGCCGCCCAGGCCGCCGATCAACAACAGCATCGCCACAAAGAACACCATGGTGGAAATGATCAGCGTCCTGATTTTGATATTCTTCAGCATGGAATCGCACCTTTCAAATGCAGTGACTATTCAGCCTGAGCGTACAGCGTAGAAAGTTGTTGTAAACGAATCGTGGATAACGCATCATGCGTGCATGCCACCAAAACCGCCCCGC
>NZ_JBJXIB010000068.1:0-30913 GCF_046115965.1 Janthinobacterium sp. CG_23.3
CTATCCAAAACACGCAAAGCCAGGCCGAAGCCGCACAAGCACATGGCCCAAAAACCATGTTAAAAGGTTGGAAAATCCTTAACTTGGGTGGATTGGCGGTTGGGCGGACACGGATGCGCTCCCTAAAATGAGGCTGGCGCCAAGTAACAAAACGGGAATGGCTGAACGGCGGCCGCGGCGTGATATTAAAACGGAATGCATTGTTGATTTCTCCTCGATACGGTTGAAATTCAAATACATCGCACATGCCCGGCCGGCCAAAATGGTCAATTAGCCGCCGAGCGCGATTGAATTGTACATAACTTTTACTCAACCATAACAAGTATAACCATGAATATTATTCTTTCAATTACTCCTCGCCAATTAAAATTGGCATTACCCTCATTGCCGGCGTTTACGTATAATTATTTTCGGGAAACAAGGCGTAACTGACAGAATGGAATCCCATCAAATTGAAAAACAGCCGGCGAAATATTCACGCGTCGATTATAAAAAAAACAGCGATAATATTTTTCATGCCGCGTCCGGCAAATTTTATGCGTGGACGCGGAAATCGACTTGCTGGTGCCGCGCGCTTTACGCCTGGGCCAGTTCGATAATGCTGCCGGTGTTCAGCACCGCGCCGAAGGTGTCGGCGACGCTCACCAGCGCGGCGCGGTGCAACATGTCGTGCGGCACAAGTTTGCCGTCGGTGCCATCGATGTCGCGGCTCGCGCAGGCGTCGGCGGCGACGATCACCGCGTAACCGAGCGGCACCGCGTCGCGCGCGGCGCCGGCCACGCAGGCGTGCGTCATCAAGCCGCTGACGATCAGGGTAGTCACCTTGGCCGCCTTCAAACGCGCGTCGAGGTCGGTGGTCGGAAACGAGCTAACCGAACTCTTGCACAACACCGTGTGGTGCGGCGCCGGTTGCAGTTCGGCGTGGAAATGGACCGTGTCGCTGTCTTCGGCGAACACCGGCGCGCCGGCCGGCGACACGTGCTGGATGTGGAACACCGGCATTTTGTGCTCGTCGGCGAACGCGACCAGGCGGCGGGCGTTGGCCATGGCCGCCGCGCCATCGGGAATCGGCAACTTGCCGCTGAAGTATTCGTTCTGGAAGTCAATCACCAACAAGGCCGTGTGCGCGGCGTCGATGCTGCTTGGGGCGGTGGCGCCGGCGATGCTGCGGATGGTGGGATGCGACATGGTGATTCTCCTGCTGGCCTGGGCGGCATGGTGGGCGGGTTCGCCCATCGAATGCGTTTGGCATGGCAACCATTGTGGCCCTTCGTCGCGGCTGGCAACAGCGGCCCAATAGACAAATTGTGATAGGATCGGGCCATGTTGCCGATCTCCACAGCCAAAGAACACACCATCGCCCTGATCGCCTTCGCCGGCATCAGCCCCTTCCATTTGTCGGTGCCGTGCATGGTGTTCGGCGACGATTTGGCGCGCCTTGGCGTGCCGCGCTACCAGCTGCTGATCTGCGGGACGGCGGCCGGCGCCGTGCGCACCATGTCCGGCTTCAGCATCGAGATCGAGCACGACCTGTCGGCGCTGGCGCTGGCCGACACCGTGATCGTGCCGGCCTGGAACGACCCGGACGAGCGCCCGCCGCAAGCCTTGCTGGACGCGCTGGCGGCGGCGCACGCGCGCGGCGCGCGCATCGTCGGCCTGTGCCTGGGCGCGTTCGTGCTGGCCGAGGCCGGCCTGCTGGACGGCCGCGTGGCGTCGACGCACTGGGTCTGGAGCGACGACTTCGCCCGCAAGTACCCGCGCGTCAAGCTGGACCGCAAGGTGCTATACGTCGACGACGGCGATATTATTACCTCGGCCGGCACGGCGGCGGCGATCGACTGCTGCCTGCACCTGCTGCGGCGCGACCATGGCGCCGAGGTGGCGAACCGGATCGCCCGGCGCATGGTGGTGGCGCCGCACCGCAGCGGCGGCCAGGCGCAATACATCGAGCAGCCGCTGCCGGAGCCGGCGCGCGGCGACCAGTTGACCGCGACCCTGGAATGGGCCGTCGCCCACCTCGACCAGCCGCTGGGGCTGGACGTGCTGGCGGCGAAGGCGGCGATGAGCCGGCGCAACTTCACCCGGCGCTTCAAGCTCAGCACCGGCACCACGGTCACGCAGTGGCTGCTCAACCACCGGCGGGCGTCGGCCCAGCGCTTGCTGGAAACGAGCGACAAGGCGATCGACCGGATCGCCGAAATGATCGGCTTCGGCTCGACCGTGTCGCTGCGGCAGCACTTCGCGGCGGCGTTTTCGGTCTCGCCGGCGGCCTACCGCAAGCAGTTCCGGCGCGACGGCGCCGCGGTGGGGACGTAAAAAAACCAGCGCGAACGCTGGTTTTTTTCGTCTATGACAGGCCGCTAATGACGGTTGCGTCGGTCGGATGCGCAGGGCCGCCGGGGCGAACGCGACATCCAACGCCGAGCCGCCGCCGACGCCAGCCGGGTTACGCCGTTCCGGCTAACCCGACCTACGACATTCCTTAACTAAGCGGCACGGGGGTTGGACCCCGAGGGTTTGCTTACACGCCGTCGGGCGTGGCGTCGGCTTTGCGCGAGCGACGCGCGCGCGCCGCCGGCTTGTCGGCAGACTTGGCCGGCGTTTCGTCCGCGGCCGCCTGCGATACCGGCACTTCCGGCACCACGTCCGACTTGGGCTTGCGGGTCGCCGTCTTGCGCGGCGCGCGCGCCTTGGCGGCCGGCTTTTCTTCCGCGACGGCGGGCTCGGCAACTGGCTCCGGCGCGGCCACTTCCAGCACCTCCGGCGCGGCCATCGGCGCTTCCGGCGCAGCCTCCACTAGCGGCGCTTCGGCGCGGTTGCGATTGCCGTTGGCGCCCGATTTCTGCTTGCGCCCGCCACGCTCGTTGCGCCGCGGTTCGCGCTGCGCAGCGGCCACCTCGACGGCCGCCTCGACGGCGACGTCGACTTCGTCTTCGATCGCGTCAACCGCCTCGACGACGTGCTCGATATCGAACACCGGCTCGAAGGTCGGCGCGGACTTGCCGCGGCCGCCGTTCGACGACTTTTCGTTGCGTCCGCCGCGACCGTTGCGGCGCGGCTCGCGCTGGGCCGCTGCCGGCTGCGCATCGCCCGCGTGCAGTTCGCGTTCCGGCTCCTGCTCAAGCTGTTCCTGCTCGCGGTCGAAGGCCAACATCGACTCGGCCGGCTGTTCCAGCCCGCCGGCCGGCACCGGTGCGCCGCGCCCGCGCTGGCCGTTGCCGGCGCCACGTTCGTTGCGCCCGCCGTCGGCCGACTTGCGCCCGCCGCGGCCGTTGCGGCGCGATTCGCGCTTGCCCTGCCCGCCGGCGTTGCCCTGCCCGCCGGCGTTGCCCTGCGCGCCGGCGTTGCCCTGAGCGACACTATTGCCCGGCTCGTGCGCTTCGGCCACGTCCGCGCTCTCCAGCGCCAGCGGCGCCTCGGCCGACTGCTCGGCCATCGCGTCGATCACCCCCGGGGCGTTGCTGCTGCGGTAGACATACGCGCCGGACTTCTCGTCGCGGCCGAATTCGAGCAAACCGCGCGCCTGCGCCTCCTCCAGCAGATTGCCGAAGGTGCGGAAGCCGTAGTAGGACTCGCTGAAATCCGGTTTGCGGCGCTTGATCGCCTCCTTCAGCATCGAGGCCCAGATCTTGCCGCTGTCGCCGCGTTCGGACACCAGCGCGTCGAAGGTTTCGACCGCCATCTCGATGGCCTGGGTCTTGCGCGACTCGTATTTTTCCTTGCGGTGTTTTTCCTCGTCCGGCGTGCGTTTGACGGCGGCGGCCGGCGCTTCGCGCTTGGCGGCGGTGCGGCGGCTTTCGCGCACCAAATCGTCGTAGAAGATGAATTCATCGCAATTGGCCACCAGCAGGTCGGACGTCGACTGCTTAACGCCGACGCCGATGACCTGCTTGGCGTTCTCGCGCAGCTTCGACACCAGTGGCGAGAAGTCGGAGTCGCCGCTGATGATGACGAAGGTGTTGACGTGGGATTTGGTGTAGCACAGGTCGAGGGCGTCGACGACCAGACGGATGTCGGCCGAGTTCTTGCCGGACTGGCGCACATGCGGGATTTCGATCAGCTCGAAATTAGCCTCGTGCATGGTGGCCTTGAAACTCTTGTAGCGATCCCAATCGCAGTAGGCCTTCTTGACGACGATGCTGCCCTTGAGCAGGAGTCGTTCCAGGATAGGCTTGATGTCGAACTTCTCGTAGTTCGCGTCGCGCACGCCGAGCGCGACGTTTTCGAAGTCGCAGAACACTGCCATGCTGAGGTTTTCAGGGGATGAAGCCATATGATTTGTTATTCTCTAAAGATGGGTTGGCCAGCAACGATGATTATACCCAACAACATCGCGCCTTAGCGCTTGCGATGATACCGCGATTCCGCCGCCGCTCCTATTCCGTCGAACCGGCGGCGGCGGTGGTGGTGGTGCCGGCGGCGGCGGTGGCGGCGGTGGCGGCGGTGGCCGGCCACACCACGTAGTCGTCGACGGTATACAGCCGGCACGGCTTGCTGCTCTTGATCTGGCAGGCGGCGACGGCGCGCTCGTCGGGCGACTCGCCCTCCTCGGCCCAGCCCCAGGCGCCGCTGGCCGACAGCGCGAACGCGCGCGGCGTCAACCGGCCGAGGAATTCACGGTAGGCCTCGCGCCCGCTGTCGGGCAGGTAGGGCACGGCCTCGACGTCATCGAGCGACGCAAAGTCGGTGCGCGCCGGCGTCGGCGGCTCGGCCACCGCGTACACTTCGGCGGTCGGCATGTCGATCTGGCGCAGGAAGCGCTCGACGTCGGGCAACCAGACTTTTTCGCCGTCGCGGCTGGCCAGCATCACGTGGGCGTCGCGCTTGAAGGCCGGGAAGACGCGCAGCGTCGCCGTGCCGCCCGAGTGGACGAAGGAGCGGTACATGCGTCCGACCAGGTGCGGCCCGAAGTAGGAGTCGTTGGCGCCGTACATCCACAGCGAGGCGATCTGGTTGCGCGCGCCGAAGTTGGCGAAGGCCTTCACCAGCGCCGACTGCCAGTCGCACTGGCCGCCGTCGACGCGCAGGCCGCCGGCGATATTGATCACGCCGCGCACCCCCGGCACCTGCTGCGCCGCCAGCGCCATGCTGGCCAGGCCGCCGTAGGACTGGCCGGCAACGACGATACGGTCGGCGTCAACCCAGCTTTGGCCGCGGGCGTAGCGGATCGCGTCGAGCACGTCCTCGGCCTGGGCGTAGCCGTTGGCGGTCATGTTGCAGCCGTAGTCGGCGTAACTGCCGCTGGAACGGGCGAACCCGGTGCGCATCGGCACCATCACCGCGTAGCCGCGCCGCACGAACGCGGTGGCCATGTAGAGGAAGCGGTCGCGCTTTTGCATCTGCGGGTTGCCGGGCTGCTTGCCGTGGTTGATGACCAGCAGCGGGAACGGTCCGGTGCCGCTGGGCCGGAACACCGTCGTTTCGAGCCGCTGCTCGCCGTCGGGGCCGGCCGGCACCATGATGATGGTTTCGTTGAGGCGGCCGTCGAGGATGACCACCGGGTCGATGGCGGACGACGGCGTCAGCAGGCTGCACAGCACCACTGCCAGGGCCAGATGACGGCGTTTTGGTCGACGACTAAAGATGATGCGCTCCGGTCAGGGCTGCTGAGACAATCACTTGATTTTATGCAGGTGCGTTCCCAAAGGCAATATCAAAATAATAGCTAAGAGCATTCTTTTGCACATGGGGCCGTTTCCGCCACAGGCCGGCTTGTCGGGTAGTCAACGGCGGGCCGCCAGGGTAAGTTTCCGTAGGTCGGATGAGAGGCACGCGTAATCCGACGCCGCGCCGCCGCCGACGCCAGTCGGCTTACGCCCTTGCGGGCTAACCGGACCGACGAAAATGCGTCACTTAGCGGTATTCAAGGATGGGGCCGGAATGCTTGCCAAACTAATCACAAGGCGGTAATATATTACATATTAGCCAACCGAGCCGCCCATGCCGATCCCCGCCACCGCAGCCGCCGTCCACCGCACCCTGGCGCGCGAGGACGTCTACCGCACCATCAAGCAATGGATCGTCGCGCTGCAACTGGCGCCCGACGAATTGATTCGCGACCAGGACATCGCCGAGCGCCTCGGCGTGTCGCGCACGCCGGTGCGGGAAGCCCTGCGCCGCCTTGAAGACGAGGGCCTGGTCGTCACCCGCTTCCACAAGTGGACCAAGGTGGCGCCGGCCGCGATGGCCGAAGCGGCCCAACTCTACCCGGTGGTGGCGGCGTTGGAGGCGAGCGCGGTCGAGTTGGCCCTGCCCCACCTGACGGCCGCCGACCTGGCCCGGCTGGCCGCGCTCAACGCCGCGCTGGCGCTGGCCATCGACGGCGCCGACGTGGCGCCGTCGGCGCTGCTGGACCGCGCCTTCCACGCGTTGCTGGTGCGGCGCAGCGGCAACCAGGAATTGGCGCGGCTGCTGGCGACGCTGTTGCCGCGCATCGAACGCATCGAGCTGGCCCACTTCGGCAACCAGCCGGTGGCGCGCCAGTCGGTGCGCGAGCACGCCGCCATCATCGATGCTTTGCAACTAGGCGACGGCGCCAGCGCCGCCGCCATCATGAAGAAAAACTGGCTGTGGTAGCCAGCCCCCACCCCACCCTCGCGCCAGGAGCACCCGCCATGCAATCCGCCCTCGTTGTCATCGACTACCAGAACGCCGTCTTCGCGGCGCCGCCGGCCTACCAATGCGAGCTTGTGCTCGGACGCATCGCCGGCTTGATCGAACGGGCCCGCGCCAACGCCGTGCCGGTCATCTACGTCCAGCACCAGCTCGACGGCTGCGAGTGGCAAGTCGGCAGCCCGGGCTGGGAATTCCCGGCCGCGATCGCGCCGCTGCCGGGCGAACACGTCAGCCCCAAGAACGCCTGCGACGCCTTCATCAACGGCGCGCTGGAGCGCCACCTGCGCCAACAGGGCATCGAGCAGGTCTACGTGTGCGGCTTCGCCACCGAGTTCTGCATCGACACCAACGTGCGCCGCCTCGCCAGCCTGGGCCTGGCGACGGTGGTGGTGGCCGACGCCCACACCACGCGCAACCGCCCGCACATGAAGGCGGCGCAAATCATCGAGCACCACAACTGGGTCTGGAGCGACTTTTCCAGCCCGGGCGTGTCGCTGGCGCTGCGCGACAGCGCGGCCGTCGATTTCCGCGGGGACGCGCCGTGCTGAAGCCGGCCACCCAACTGGCGCAACCGGCGCCGGCCGCGCCCGCCGGCTACGCGGCCCTGTCGCAAGGCGTGTTCCACGCCTCGACCATCCTCTACCCGAGCGTGGCGGCGTTCCTGAACCGCGACGCGCGCCAGCACTACGCCTACGGCCAGGACGGCACGCCGACGCAGCACGCGCTGGCCGCCAAGCTGGCCGAGCTGGAGGGCGGCGGCGAGACGGTGCTGGTGCCGACCGGCCTGGCCGCCATCGTGCTGGTCAACAGCAGCGTGCTGAAGACGGGCGACCAGGTGCTGCTGCCCGAGGCCGTCTACGGCGGCAACCTGGAGGCGACCCGCACGCTGTTCGGCAAATGGGGCGTCGAGTACGCGCTATATGGAAACGACTTCGAAGCGCAGTTGCGCCCGAACACGCGCCTGGTGTGGATCGAAAGCCCCGGCTCGAATTCCATGCTGATGCAGGACGTGCCGGCGCTGGCCCGCGCGGCCAGGGCGCGCGGCGTGCTGGTGGCGATGGACAACACCTGGGCCACGCCGCTGGGGCTGCGCCCGCTCGACGTCGGCGTCGACTTCTCGGTGCAGGCGCTGACCAAATATGTCGGCGGCCACTCGGACCTGCTGATGGGCGCCGTCACCACCCGCGACCCCGCCCAAGCCGCGCTGCTGCGCGACACGTGCGAGCTGCTCGGCTATTACGTAGCGCCCGACGAATGCTTCCTGGCGCTGCGCGGCCTGCCGACGCTGGCGCTAAGGCTGGAGCGCCATTTCGCCTCGGCGCTGCGGATCGCCCGCTGGCTGGATGGCCACGACGCGGTGGCGCGGGTCAACTATCCGCCGCTCGACAGCAACCCCGGCCACGCGCTGTGGCGGCGCGACTACAAGCTGGGCAACGGCTTGCTGTCGTTCACGCTGAAGGACGGCGACATGGCGGCGCTCGAGCGCTTCGTCGGGCGGCTCGCGCTATTCCGCCTCGGTAACAGCTGGGGTGGCGTGCACAGCCTGGTCGCCGTCGCGCCGGCGGGCGCGGGCACGGATGGCGGCTGGCTGCTGCGGCTGCACGTCGGCGTCGAGGACGCCGACGACCTGCTGGCCGACCTGGAGCGCGCGCTGCAACCGTGACATATATATACGGGGATATACGGGGTCGCGCGGGATGAAGGCGCCGCGAACCGGCCGCACCCGCGCAGAATGAGTGAAAACCTGTGTGCGTACTTGAACGATGTGCTTCGTGGCATATGGCCCGCTGTAGCCTTTGCTTTCAAACAAGCGAGCGCGCGCGTGTCGGCACGCCCTCAAACAAAGGAGTACACTTCAGATATTACAGAAGGGAAACTATATGTCTATTTCCGCTCTCAGCGCCGGCTTGTCCGGCATCGTCGCCAACCAGCGCGCGCTGGATGTGTCGGCGAACAACGTCGCCAACGTCAGCACGCCGGGTTTCCAGCCGCAAGGCGCGGCGTTCCAGGAAAACAGCCCGGCCGCCAGCGGCGTCACCCTGTCGGTCGAGGGCCGCAATTTGTCGACGGCCGGCGCCGGCGCGGCCAACGGCGTCGACCTGGCCAAGGAAATCACCAGCTCGCTGGTGTACAAGGCCGGGTTCAACTTGTCGGCCAACGTGGTCAAGGCGGCCGACGAGGCCCTCGGCAGCTTGATCGATATTCGCGCGTAAGGCGCGCGCCGCGGCGCTTGTTCGGGCGCCGCGAATCCAAACCAGCGGCGTCGCCCCGGGGCAGACCTTCGGGCCCGAGCCCGGCTCTTTGCCGTGGCTTGATTTTTCAGCGTTGCCGGCCCGCTCATTTCCGGCGTTTTCACGCCCACCACTCCCCCTACCCATGATCAGAGACCAGCAAACCCTCACCTTTCTGCTCGACAGCATCGCCCGCTTTGTGCGCGAGGTGCTGGTGCCGAGCGAGCATACGGTCGCCGAGACCGACGCGATTCCGCCGGCGATCGCCGCGCAGATGCGCGAACTCGGCCTGTTCGGCCTGACCATCCCCGAGCAGTACGGCGGCCTGGAGCTGACGATGGAGGAGGAGGTGCTGGCGGCCTTCGAGATCGCCCGCGCGGCGCCGGCGTTCCGCTCGCTGATCGGCACCAACAACGGCATCGGCTCGCAAGGCATCCTGATCGACGGCACCGAGGCGCAGAAGCAGTACTACCTGCCCAGGCTGGCCGCCGGCGAGATCATCAGCTCGTTCGCGCTGACCGAGCCCGGCTCCGGCTCGGACGCGGCCTCGCTGCGCACCAGCGCCGTGCGCGACGGCGAGTTCTACGTCATCAACGGCAGCAAGCGCTTCATCACCAACGCGCCCGAGGCCGGCATTTTCACCGTGATGGCGCGCACCGACCCGGACAAGCGCGGCGCCGGCGCCATTTCCGCCTTCATCGTCGAGCGCGACACGCCCGGCCTAAGCCTGGGCAAGCCGGACAAGAAGATGGGCCAGCAAGGCGCCCACACCTGCGACGTGATCTTCGAAAACTGCCGCGTGCCGGCCGCCAATCTGATCGGCGGCAAGGAAGGCGTCGGCTTCAAGACGGCGATGAAGGTGCTCGACAAGGGCCGCCTGCACATCGCCGCGGTGTGCGTCGGCGCCGCCGAGCGCATGCTGGCCGACGCGCTGCGCTACGCCATGGAGCGCCAGCAGTTCGGCCAGCCGATCGCCGCGTTCCAGCTGGTCCAGGCGATGCTGGCCGACAGTAAGACCGAGATCTACGCGGCCCGCTGCATGGTGCTCGACGCCGCGCGCCGGCGCGACAACCAGGAGGACGTCTCGACCGAGGCCTCGTGCTGCAAGCTGTTCGCCTCGGAGATGTGCGGCCGCGTGGCCGACCGCTCGGTGCAGATCCACGGCGGCGCCGGCTACGTGTCGGACTACGCGGCCGAGCGCTTCTACCGCGACGTGCGCCTGTTCCGCATTTACGAGGGCACCTCGCAAATCCAGCAGATCGTCATCGCCCGCAATATGATCAAGGCGGCGCAGGGGTTGAAATAGTTAACACCAGCGGCGTAGAGCGTAGGTCGGATTGGCGCGGCGTAATCCGACACGGTCCGCGGCGGCGCTACGAAACCACGATAACAGTTCACGGGCGCCAGCGTTCCAGCAGGTCGGGCGCCGCCACCGGGCGGCTGTACAGGTAGCCTTGCGCCTGCTTGCAGCCGTGCCGCAGCAGGAAGGCGGCCTGCTCTTCGGTCTCGACGCCCTCGGCGATGACGGACAGGTTCAGGCTCTTGCCGAGCTGGATGATGGCGATGGCGATGGCCTCGTCGTTGGCGTCGGTCGAGATGTCGGTGATGAAGGAGCGGTCGATCTTCAGCGTCTGCACCGGCAGCTTCTTCAGGTAGGCCAGCGACGAGTAGCCGGTGCCGAAGTCGTCGATCGCCAGCCCGACGCCGATCGAGTGCAGGTCGTTGATGAACACCAGCGCGTCGCCGGTGTTCATGATGACCGACTCGGTCACTTCCAGTTGCAAGCGCTCCGGCCCCAGCCCGGTCTCCTTGAGGATCTCGGCGACCATGTTGACGATGCTGCCGCGCTCGAATTGCTTGACCGACAGGTTGACGGCGATCTTCGGCACGCATAGGCCGGCGTCCTGCCAGCGCACCATCTGCCGGCAAGCCTCGAACAGCACCCACTTGCCGAGTTGGTTGATGAAGCCGCTGTCCTCGGCCAGCGGGATGAAGCGCACCGGCGGCACCAGCCCCAGTTCCGGGTGGTTCCAGCGCACCAGCGCCTCGACCCCGATCAGGCGGCCGGTGTCGATTTCGACCTGCGGCTGGTAGTTCAGGAAGATCTCGTTTTTCTCGATCGAGCGGCGCAGGAAGGTCTCCAGGCGCAGCCGTTCGACGCCCTCGCCCGTCATCGACGGCGCGTAGAAGCGGTAGCCGTTGCGCCCGCGCGCCTTGGCCTGGTACATCGCCACGTCGGCGTTGCGGATGAGCATGTTCAAGTCGACCGCGTCGTCCGGGTACACGCTGATGCCGACGCTACAGGTGACGAACAGCTCGTGGTCGGCCACCGTGAACGGCTGCTCGAACATCGCCACCAGCTTGTCGGCCACCAGGCTGGCGCCGTACTGGCCGTCGACGTTTTCAAGTAGCACGATGAACTCGTCGCCGCCCAGGCGCGCCAGCGTGTCGCCCTCGCGCAGCTTGGCCGACAGCTGGCTGGCGACCTGTTTCAGCAGCTCGTCGCCGATGTGGTGGCCGAGCGTGTCGTTGACGTTCTTGAAGCGGTCCAGGTCGATGAACAGGATCGCCAGCTGCTCGTGCTCGCGCCCGGCGCGCTGCAGCGCGTGGTGCAGGCGGTCGTGGAACAGCAGCCGGTTCGGCAGCGCCGTCAGCGGGTCGTGGTGGGCCATGTGGTCGAGCTTTTCCTGCGACTCCTTGACCAGCGTGATGTCGCTGAACACGCCGACGTAGTGGGTGGTGACGCCGGCCGTGTCGCGCACCGCGCTGAACGTCAGCCACTCCAGGTACAGTTCGCCGTTCTTGCGCCGGTTCCAGATCTCGCCGCGCCAGAAGCCGCTCGCCACCAGCTCGATCCACAGGTTCTTGAAGAAGTCGGCGTCGTGCCGGCCCGAGCGCGCCAGCGTGGCGTCGCGGCCGAGCGCCTCGTCCTCGCCGTAGCCGGTGATCTGCGTGAAGGCCGGGTTGACGGCGACGATGGTGCCCTTGGCGTCGATCACCATGACGCCGTCGGCGATGTGCTCGAGCACCGTCGCCGACAGGCGCAGCTTCTCCTCGGCCTCCTTGCGCGCGGTGATGTCGGCGTAGACCCAGATGCTGCCGTCGTAGGCGCGGCCCGGGTCGAGCGCGCAGCCGCTGACCAGGGCCCAGAACAGGCTGCCGTCCTGGCGCACGTACTGGCGCTCCTCGTTGAAGTAGTCGCCCGCGCTCAGGCTCGGGTACTGGCGCTCGCCGCTGCTGTCGAATTCGAACGCGGTCGGGAAGACGATCGAGGTCGAGTTGCCGGTCATGGCGCCGGGCTGGTAGCCGAACAGTTCCTCGCAGCGGCGGTTGACCGAGACGATGTTGCGCCGGCGCACGAACATGACGCCGAACATGACGTTGTCGAGGATCGCGCTCTGCTCGGCCAGCAAGCCCTCGATGCGCATCTCGTTGTGCTTGCGCTGGCTGATGTCGGAGATGATGCCGTCGACCCAGGAAGGCGCGCCGGCCTCGTCGCGCTGCGGCTGGCCGTTCTCGGCGACCCAGCGCTCGGTGCCGGTGGCGTCGATGATGCGGTATTCCAGTTCGTACGGGGTGTTCTCGACGACCGCCTGGGATACCGCGCGGCGGTGCGCCTTGCGCTCCTCCGGGCAGATCAGGTCGGCCCAGGCGTGCGTGGTGCTGCGCATGAACAGCCGCGCCGAGTAGCCGGAGATGTCCTCGATGGCGTCGCTGACGAAGTCGATCGGACCGTCCGGGCGGTAGCGGAACACCGCGCCGGGCACCTGCGTGACGATGGTGCGAAAGCGCTCCTCGCGCTGGCCGACGTCCTCGAACAGCTGGCGGATCGCCACGCGCATCTGCTCGAGCTGGCCGGCCAGGCGGCCCAGCTCGTCGTTGCTGCCCAGGTCGAGGCGGGTCTCGAAGTCGCCGTGCGAGAGGCGGTCGGAAAAGCGCATCAGCTTGCGCAGCGGCGTCAGCAGGCGGCGGTTCAAGAACAGCGCGATCAGCGCCATCGACACGCCCAACTGGGCGGCCAGCACGAAGACGTAGGAAATCTGCTTTTCGCGCAGCTCCTGCTGGCTGCGGGCGTCGTCCATCTCGACGACGATGCGGCCGATGCGCTCGCCGCGCACCAGGATTTCGCGCTCGGCGCGGTAGACGGTGCCGATGGTGCGCGGCGGCGCCTGCACCGTCATGAACTGGGTGTCGGACTGGCCCACCACCTGCACCTGTAGCACGGAACGGTCGCGCATGAGCGACTCGACCAGCGAGCGGGCCGACTCGGCGTTCAAGTTCCACAAGGATTCCTGCATGCCCAACGCGAGGATGTCGGCGTTGCGCTGCAAGGCCTCGTTCAGGCTGGTCTTGGCGGACTGGCGCTCGTGCACGCCGACCAGCAGGTAGCTGCCGACCATTGCCGGCACGACCAGGCCGCCGAACACGACGAGCAACAGCGCGCCATAGATCGACAGGCCGTACAGGGCGCTGAGCCGGGAACGGAGGCGGTGATACAGTGTTCTAGCCATGCAAGTGCAGCGCACTGGCGGCCGGGTCGGTGGTAGGTGTCATCAAACTTATCAATAAGAATTCGGAACGGCGGGCGGGCGACGCGGCCAATGCGCGGCTAATATTTCCCAAGGAGAATTATGCACGCAATAAGCACCAAAAGTCACCAACAAGCGCACGCGCGCGGCCGCGGCGTGGCGCCGCGAGCAGAAAACCGCCAGCCTTGCTATCATCGCGGCACTTAATCAAAGGAAGCGCCATGACCCTCTCCATTTACTCCGCATCGATTCCCGTCTTCAAACAGATCCTCGCCAGCCTGTCGGCCATCCTCGACAAGGCCGACAGCCACGCCGCCGAGAAAAAAATCGACCCGAGCGCGCTGCTGAGCTTCCGCCTGTACCCGGACATGCTGCCGTTCGTGCGCCAGGTCCAGATCGCCACCGACTTCGCCAAGGGCTGCGGCGCGCGCCTGGCCGGCGCCGCCGTGCCGGCCTACGAGGACAGCGAACAAAGCTTCGCCGAACTGAAGGCGCGCATCGCCAAGACCATCGCCTTCCTCGACGCGCTGGCGCAGGCGGACATCGACGGCAGCGAAGAGCGCTCGATCACCACCGGCAGCGGCGAAAAAACCAAGCACTTCACCGGCCAGAGCTACCTGTTCCACTATGCGCTGCCGCACTTCTTCTTCCACGCCACCACCGCCTACGACATCCTGCGCCACAACGGCATCGAAGTCGGCAAGAAGGACTTCATCGGCAGCTATTAATATGTAGTCGCCGGCGGCGCCGTTCAAGCCAACGGCAAGGGCCCCTCGCGGGCCATTTTTTACGTGTTGCGGCGCGGGTAGCCCTGCGCCAGGATGCGCACCCAGACGACTTCCTTTTGCTCCGGCGTCATCGACACCCAGTGCGCGACCTCGACCACGCTGCGGCCGCAACCGCGGCAAATCTCGTCGAACGTGGTCGAGCAGACGGCGACGCAGGGCGTGTCCGCCCGCGCCGGCAACGCGGGGCCGCTGATCTCGCACACGCCGCTGTCGCGCCGGCTGATCTCGCCGACCCCGGTTTGGCTCTTGTCCATCGCGCCCATGCCTAGGTCGACGCCAGCAAATCAAGCTTGTCCCAACCCGCGTGGCCGAGTTGCTCCAGCGTCTCGATATTCTTCTCGAAAATATCGGACGCCTCCGGGAAGGCGTCGACCGCGCGTTCGATGCTGTCTTCGCGCAGCAGGTGCAGCGTCGGGTACGGCGAGCGGTTGGTGAAGTTGCCGATGTCGTTGGCGTCGGTCTCGGCAAACTGGTATTGCGGATGGAAGCTGGCGACCTGCAACTCGCCGCCCAGGTCCAGGTCCTCCACCGCCGCGTCGGCGACGTCGAGGAATTCGTTGTAGTCGAGGAAGTCGGTCAGCACGTAGGGATGGATCAACAAGGTCGTGTCGATGCTGTCGGCGTCGCTATCGGAGAGCAATTGTAATTCGTCCATCAGTTCCTGCAGCAATTGCTCGGGCGTGTCGGCGCCGCTGACGACGTAGCGGATTTGCTTTTTGACGTGCACGGCCTTGGCGAACGGGCACAGGTTCAGGCCGATGACGGCCTTTTCCAGCCAGTTCACGGTGTCGGCGATAATGGTGTCGTGCTCGGCGTCGCGCTGGGCGGAGGTGGTCATGTTCATTGTTTCCTGTGAATGGGGGGGGGGACGGCGCGGCGGCCGGAAGCAGCGACACGGCGGCGCGCAAAAGCCAAATTGTACGCACTCTTTGCGCAGTCTCATACTTAATGGGCGCCGGGCTTGCCGTTTAGCCGGGCCCGGCTATGCTACAGAACACAGCAAACGGCCGCTCCGCAAACCCGAGAGACCGCAAACATGGCGCCATTGTCACACTAGACATAGCCACAAAATTGACACATCTTCTGCTTACGTCAGGCAACTTTTCCTAACTAAGCGGCAATTGTTAATCAAAAGAAATATCGTTAATTCCTGTCATCAAGCCGACATATTCCTTGACTCAGGCGTTCGGTCCTACGTACACTCCAAACTCACTCATGGTCAAGTCCGATGTTTCCTAGACCGCAACAATGGAACGCTATGCACGAAAACACGATTAAACCATCGACCCTGGCGGCGCTTGTCCTAGCCCTTGCTCCTGCGCTCAGCCACGCGTTCGAATCGACGGCCCCCGAGCCGACCATGGCGGCGCCCTTCGACAGCGCCGCCCCAGCCCTGATCCCCATGGCCGCCGTGGTCACGGCAAAACTGCCGACGCTGAACAACAATTCCCAATTCAAAACCGACAAACTACTCAAAGTCAACGCCGACGCCGGCGACGGCTACCGCGACGCCGACGTCTGGGGCCGCATCCGCTCCGGCTACGCGATTCCCGACCTGTCCAACCCGCTGGTAGCGAAACACGTCAGCTGGTACACCACCCGCCCCGACGACATCGCCCGCACCACGGCGCGCGCCTCGCGCTACATCTTCCACGTCGTGCAGGAACTGGAAAAGCGCGGCATGCCGACCGAACTGGCGCTGCTGCCGATCATCGAATCGGGCTTCAACCCGCAGGCGTTTTCCAGCGCCAGCGCGGCCGGCATGTGGCAGTTCGTGCCGGCCACCGGGCGCGACTTCAACTTGAAGCAAAACATGTTCAAGGACGACCGCCGCGGCGTGCTGGCCTCGACCGACGCCGCGCTGACCTATCTGCAGCGCCTGTACGACATGTTTGGCGACTGGCAACTGGCGCTGGCCGCCTACAATTGGGGCGAAGGCTCGGTGCAGCGCGCCATCAAGAAAAACCAGGCGATGGGCAAGCCGACCGACTTCGAGAGCCTGGCCGAGCTGATGCCGGCCGAAACGCGCAACTACGTGCCGAAGCTGCAGGCGGTCAAGAACATCATCGCCAATCCCGGCCACTACGGCGTGTCGCTGGCCCTGGTCGACAACCAGCCCTACTTCACCGCGATCGACAAGACCAGCGACATCGACATGACCATCGCGGCCCAACTGGCCGAGTTGTCGATGGACGAGTTCAAGGCGCTCAACCCGCAATTCAACCGCCCGGTCATCACCGGCGGCGAAAAAACCAAGATCTTGCTGCCGCAGGAAAACGCCGCCAAATTCACCTCGAACCTGGCGCAATGGGGCCGCGCGCTGTCGACCTGGACCACGCACAAGATCACCTCCGCGCGCGAACGCATCGACACGCTCGCCTCACGCTTCGGCACCACGCCCGACGTGCTGCGCCAAGCCAACAACATCCCGCAGAAAACCAGCCTCGTGGCCGGCTCGACCATTCTGGTGCCGAAGACCTCGGCCTCGCTGGATATCGACATCACGTCCGACATCGCCGACAACGCGACCATGGGCTTCGTTGCCGACCGCCCGGAGCGCGCGCAACGCTCGAGCAACCGCAAAGCGTCGAAGAACGGCCGGAACGCGGCCGACGCGCCGATTTCGCTGGTCAAGCCGCGCGTGGCGCGGGGCGGCGCGAGCCGCAACCCGGTGAAGGCCAAGCGCTAAGACCGCCGGGGTGCCGCGAGCGCCAAGCGTTGGCGCTCGCCCTCCCCCCCCCCCCGCGACGACGAACAGTTGCAGTCGGGCCGCACACGCCCTACAATCTCGGTCTTGCGTCAGCTGCCCGCACCGGGCGTCGAAACATCAAACAACAACCCCCACTGCCGTCAACGCCACCCAGGGGTGAGCGTGCCAGCGCGGCAGTAGCAATCGGAGTCACTATGGCGTTCTTGCAAGGCAAAAAAATCCTCATCACCGGCTTGCTGTCGAACCGGTCCATCGCCTACGGCATCGCGAAGGCCTGCCACCGCGAAGGCGCCGAACTGGCCTTCACCTACGTCGGCGAGCGCTTCAAAGACCGCATCACCGATTTCGCCAAGGAATTCAACAGCGAACTGATCTTCGATTGCGACGTCAGCAGCGACGAACAGATTACCGCCGTCTTCACCGACCTGGCGACCCACTGGGACCAGCTCGACGGCCTGGTGCACGCGATCGGCTTCGCGCCGCGCGAAGCCATCGCCGGCGACTTCCTCGACGGCTTATCGCGCGAAGGCTTCAAGATCGCCCACGACATCTCGGCCTACAGCTTCCCGGCGATGGCCAAGGCGGCGCTGCCGATGCTGCGCTCGGGCTCGTCGGTACTGACGCTGACCTACCTCGGCGCCGTGCGCGCGATTCCTTACTACAACACGATGGGCCTGGCCAAGGCGTCGCTGGAAGCGTCGGTGCGCTACCTGGCCGAATCGCTGGGCCAGAAGGGCATCCGCGCCAACGGCATCTCGGCCGGCCCGATCAAGACCCTGGCCGCGTCCGGCATCAAGGACTTCGGCAAGCTGCTGGGCTTTGCCGCCTCGCACGCGCCGCTGCGCCGCAACGTCACCATCGACGAAGTGGGCAACACCGCCGCCTTCATGCTGTCCGACCTGGCGTCCGGCATTACCGGCGAGATCACCTACGTCGACGGCGGCTTCTCGCACGTCATGGGCTTGAACGCGGAAGACTACTAAGCGGCGCCGTGCGGGTAGGCCGTCCTGCCCGCACCGAACCGCCATGTGTGGCGCTTTTGTCGACGTACGCGGCAAAACAGCGCCGTTCATATCGGAAACTGCAATTAGACGGTGCAAAGCTATCTGAAATCCTGTATAGTCCTGTTTGTGCGCTGCAATATGTTTCCGCAAGAGACAAAGCGATCGCGACACCGCAGTATCCCGAAATAAAACCTTAGCAGCTTCGCAAGCCTTAGCGCATCCAACGGATGCCGCTGAATAAAGCCCTCCCGCCTTGTGTGTCGCACCTGACACCGTCCCGGCGCAAAGCTTTTGTGCCGAAATTTCTTTCTATTTGAGTCATTTCGTTTTGGTTGGCGTTGCTATTTTGCGTTCTGCTTTTTGCAAGAACGCTGATTTTTACGAAAGAAAAGAATGACTTTTGAATCCCTTGGCCTCCATCCGTCCATCATCGCAGCGCTGACCGAGTCCGGCTACACCGCCCCGACCGCAGTGCAAATGCAGGCAATTCCTGCCGCGATCGAAGGCCGCGATCTGTTGGTCTCGTCGCAAACCGGTTCGGGCAAGACCGCAGCATTCATGCTGCCGTCGCTGCACAAACTGGCCAGCGCCGAACAAACCAACGCCGGCAAGACCCCGAACCAGGAAATGCAGGCTGCCCGCGCTCGCGGCGACCGTCCACGTTTCAAGGCAGCCCAGCCGAAAATGCTGGTGTTGACCCCGACCCGCGAACTGGCCCTGCAAGTGACCACCAATACCGACAAGTACAGCACCGGCATCCGCCGCATCAAGGCTGTGTCGATCCTGGGCGGCATGCCTTACCCGAAACAGATGCAATTGCTGGCCAAGAACCCTGAGATTCTGGTTGCCACCCCGGGCCGTTTGATCGACCACATGGATTCGGGCAAGATCGACTTCTCGCAACTGGAAATCCTGGTGCTCGACGAAGCCGACCGCATGCTGGACATGGGCTTCATCGACGACATCGAAAAGATCGTCGAAGCGACGCCTGAAGGCCGCCAGACCATGCTGTTCTCGGCAACGCTGGATGGCGTGGTCGGCAACATGGCCCGCCGCATCACCAAGAACCCGATGATCATCCAGATCGCCGGTTCGTCGAGCAAGCACGAAAACATCGTTCAGCGCGTCCACTTCGTCGACGACCTGTCGCACAAGAATCGCCTGCTGGACCACCTGCTGCGCGACGAAACGCTGGACCAGGCCGTGGTCTTCACCGCCACCAAGCGTGACGCCGACACCATCGCCGACCGTCTGAACATCGCCGGCTTCTCGGCCGCCGCCTTGCACGGCGACATGCACCAGGGCGCGCGTAACCGCACCCTGGACGGCATGCGCCGCGGCCAGGTCAAGGTCCTGGTTGCCACCGACGTTGCCGCCCGCGGTATCGACGTTCCAACCATCACCCACGTGTTCAACTACGATCTGCCGAAGTTCCCGGAAGACTACGTCCACCGCATCGGCCGTACCGGCCGCGCCGGTCGCAACGGTCTGGCCATTTCCCTGGTCAACCACGCTGAAGGCATGAACGTCAAGCGTATCGAGCGCTTCACCAAGCAACTGATTCCGGTCAACGTCATCGAAGGCTTCGAGCCTAAGAAGACCGCCTCGGCACCACGTTCGACCGCGCGTCCAGGCAGCTGGAAGCCGGGCGACAACCGCGGCGGCGCCAAGCCAACCGGCCAGCGCACGTTCAGCAAGCCAGGCGCGCCTAGCGGCGGCGGCTACAAGGGTTCCAACCCGCGCAGCGCTACCGACGGCGCCCGCACCGACGGCGCCCGCCGCAGCTACGGCGACCGTTAATCGGTTCGCTTCAAGCATGAGCTGATGAGAAACGGCCACCAGAGCGATCTGGAGGCCGTTTTTTTATGCCTGCCGCAATACTGAAAGATTGATAAACACCGGCGTAACGCCGGGGTCCGACCCGTGGCGCCCGCCGGTGGCGGCATTCCGCGCCACGCTGCTGGACGGCGTTGCCCTTGCCGCCTCGCCGGCGGAGTAAAATAACGATTATGAGTAAACGTACAACCCGCACCCCCATTGCCATCAACGCTGAACCCGCGCCGGTGGCGGCCGGCGAATTCGCCTCTTGGCTGGGCCTGACCCGCCACGCGCAGCGCCAGAAAACCGCCGGCTCCGACGTGCCTTGCGGCGAATGCAACGCCTGCTGCCGTTCCTCGTATTTCATCCACCTCACGCCGGCCGACACCCAGGCCGTCAAACGCATCCCCAAGGCGCTGTTGTTCCCGGCGCCCGGCCTGCCCAAGGGCAACGTGCTGATGGGTTACAACGACAAGGGTCAATGTCCGATGCTGGTCGAGAATACGTGCTCGATCTACGCGCACCGGCCGCAAACCTGCCGCGATTACGACTGCCGGATTTACGCCGCGACGGGGATCGAGTTGAGCGACGCCGCGCAGGCGTCGATCGCCGAGCGGGTGGCCAACTGGCGCTTCGCCTACCCCGGCGAGGTGGACCGCAAGGAGCACGCGGCGGTGCTGTCCACGGCCGCCTTCCTGCGCGAGCGCAAGGCCGCCTTCCCGCCGCGCTCGCTGCCCGGCAACCCGGCGCAACTGGCCATATTGGCGATCAAGGTGCATCGGGTGTTTTTCGACTTGGGCGAGCAGGCCGGCGCCAAGCCGGCCGACGCCGACATCGCCAAGGCGGTGATGGCGGCGCTGGAGCAATTCGACGTTGGCGCGTCGTAGCTCGGCCAAGTTGACCGAAGCGGGGCGCGCCGCTCCGGGCCAACGTTGTCGGGTTACGCCGTTCCGGCTAACCCGACCGACGAAGCTCGCGCCAACCTAGACTTGTGGTTTTTGCCCGGCGATGGCGGCGCGCACCTGGCTTTTGCGCAGCAGGCGCCCGCCGCTGGCCATCGCCTGGTCGATCCGCATCGCCTCGACGTAGCGGCTGCGGTAGGACGGGTCCTCCGGCGTCAGCAGCGTCAGCCGCTCCTTTGCCCGCGTCACCGCCACGTAGAAACGGTTCTCCTCCTCCCGCGGTTCGGCTTTGCTGCGCGGGAACTCGTCGATCGCCAGGTAGGGCACGATGACGTGCGCGTATTCCAGCCCCTTGATGCGGTCGATGCAGGCGATGGCGACCTGGTCCTGGCTTTTGGCGTCGGCTTGGCCGTCCTCCATTGCGCCCAGCCACTGCGAGAACGAGGCCAGGTCGGTGCCGGCCTCGGTGCAGACGGCGATGAAACCGCTGATCGATTTCGCCACCACCCGCGCCCCGTCCGGGTCGACGTAGATGCGGCGCGCGGTCTGGTCCAGTTTCATGACGTCGAACACGTGTTGCAGCGCGCCGCCGGCCGGCGTGGCCGGGTCCAACTCGCGCAGGTAGTCGACCGCCGCCAGCGTCAGCGCCGCCTTGTCCTTGTTGGCGGACTTGCCCAGCTGGTTGGTCAGGAAGCCTTCCAGCAACTCCGGGTAGGTTGACACGTCGTCCTTGGCCTGCTGCAGCTCGGCGCGGGTAAACGGGATCTCGGCGAAGACGATCAGCGCTTCGAGGATCTCGGCGCGGCGTTGCGCGCTTTTAACGCCGTGCAAATCCTTGCGGGCGATTGCCACCATGCCGCGCATCATCAGCACTTCCTGGCTGCACAGGTAGCTTTGCATCTCGACGAAGCTGTACGGGATATGCTGCTGGAACAGCGCCGTCTCGACGCGGATCGACTGGTCGCGGTCGCGCAGCAGGACCGCCACCGTGCCGTAGCCGTGGCCGGCGGCGTGCCACTGCTTCAGCGCCGCCACCAGTTGCGCCGCGCAGGCGGCGGGGTCGGCGGCGTCGTAGGTCAGCAGGTCGATCCGGGTGCCGCGCGCCAGCGCCGACTCGCTCGGCTTGTTCTTGAAGGCGCCGACGGCTTGCGCCAGCTCGGGGCCGTAGCGGTAGGTGCGCGTCAGCGGGTAGCGCCGCAGCGCCGGGAATGCTTCGCCGAAGCGCTCGCGCAGGAAGCGCTGGTCGGCGCCCGACCAGGTGTAGATGACCTGGTCCTTGTCGCCGGCGCCGCAGAAATAGGCGTTGCCGCGGCGGATCAGCATGGCCAGCAGGCGGAACGAGGCTTCGTTCAAGTCGTGCAATTCGTCGGCGACGATGACCTGGAACTGCGGCAGTTGCTCGCGCAGCGGCGCGTCCTCGGCCATCAGGCGCACCAGGTCGTAGGTGGCGTCGAACTGGGCGCGGAATTCGATCTCGCCGCTGTCGGCGCCGCGCATGCGCTCGTATTCGCGTATCCACAGGTAGTTGGTGCGCGACATGCCGAGCATCTCGATGTTGTCCTCGATCGAGTTGTACTCGAAGTCGGGACCGTGGAAGTCGAGCCTGGCCTTGGTGCGCAGTTGCAGCTTGAGGAACTGGGCGACGGCGGTGTTGGTCGTGCTGATTTCCAGCGGATAGCGGTGGGCGTAATTGTGCGACACGTTGTCCAGCGCCACCAGCGCGTACGGCCGCAGCTCCTCCCACGAGGCGACGCTTTTCGGCGCCCGCGGTTCCAGCTTGAGCAGGATGGCGCGCGCCAAGTCGTCGAAGGTTTCGACGGTCAGGCGCTTGACGATGGGCGCGGCGATGCCGATCTCGGCCAGGCGCTGCTTGAGCGCCAGCTTGGCCGCCTGGGTGAACACCAGCGCCAGCGTGCGCTCGGGCAGGCGGCCGCGGTACAGCGACTCGGCCAGGCGCAGCGCCAGCGTGGTGGTCTTGGCGGCGCCGGCGTTGGCGTCGATCAGCACCACGCGTTGTTGCGCGGTCTGGATGGCCAGCTGCTCGGCGGTCGGCTTGATCCGCTTGGGGATGAATTGCGCCGCGTTTTCTATACTCAAAATTTTCCTCGATATCGGGGGGTGGGGCTGGCCGCCGACGGTTTATTTACCAGGCGCAAGTGCGCAATCCGGCGAAGATGTCGTCGCGCTCGGGCAGGTAAAAGTTGCGGAACTTGGGCGAGCGCAGCCGCGGCGGCGTGGCGAACGAGGCCCCGCGCAGCACCTGGTGCGTCATAAACCACGGCTCCGAATATTCGCGGTAGGCGTCGGCGGAAAAGCCGGGGTAAGGCGCGAACGGCGTCGCGGTCCATTCCCACAAATGGCCCCAGCGGAAGCCGGCGTGGCCGGACAGCGCCGCGTATTCCCATTCGGCCTCGGTCGGCAGGCGCCGCTCGGCCCAGGCGCAGTAGGCCTGCGCCTCGTACAGGTTGACGTGGCGCACCGGTTCGGCCGCCGCCAGCGTGCTCAGGCGGCCGTGGTTGACGGTGCGCCACTGCAAATCCTCGCGCTGCCAGTAGCGCGGCGCCGAACGCTCCTGCCGCATCAGCCAGGCGCTGCCGGCCGCGCTCCAGTATTGCCGCTTCTGGTAGCCGCCGTCGGCGACGAAATCGGCGTACTGGGCGTTCGACACCAGCGACGCCGCCACCTTGAACGCCGGCACGTAGCACGGGTGGCTGAATTTTTCGTTGTCGAACATGAAGCCGGTGGCGCCCGCGCTGCCCAGCTCCAACGTGGCGCCCGGGAAGGCGATGTCGCTCGGCGCCGCCAGCACGGGCTGCGCCGGCGCCAGCGGCGGCGGCGCCTGCAATCCCAGTGTCTGCAAGGTGTACAGCAGGGCTTCGCCGTGCATGTCCTCGTGCGCCAGGGCCAGGCGGTAAGGGTACAGCGCGGCGTCGTCCTCGGCCTCGCGCGAGAGCTTGTCGAGGACCCGGTCGAGCACCTCGCGGCAGTAGGTTTTCAGCGCGCCGGCGGCGGGCATGTCGAGCGACCAGCGGCTGCGGTGCGGCACCGTGTTCGAATCGAACAGGTCGTCGCCGCGCGTTAGCAGCGAGTTGTAGACGGCGTCGGCCGGATGGCTCGATTCGGCCTCGCGCAGGATGAACCACTCGGCGAACCAGGCGATGTGGCCCAGCTCCCACAGCGGCGGATTGATGGTGCGCAGCGGCGGCACGCGCGCCGCCACGTCCAGCCCGGCGGCGGCGAAACAGTCGAAAAGGCTCAGCGTATAATGGCGCGCCTGGGCCAGGGCGGCCGCCAATTGTAGTGGTGATGCGTTGGTAAACGGTGCAATATGTGAAGTCATAGGACGATTGTAACGATTTTTGATAGGTAAGCAACCTTGACCGCACCGCACATCTGGATTGTCAGCCCCGCCCTGGCCGCCGCCAACAACGGCAATTGGCACACCGCCAGCCGCTGGGCGCGCTTTTTGCGCACGCGCTACCGCGTCACGCTGGCGCAGCAGTGGCCGGCGCCGGACGGGTCGGACCGGCCGCCGGACCTGCTGATCGCGCTGCACGCGCGCCGCTCGGCGGCGTCGCTGGCGGCGTTTCGCGCCGCCTGTCCGGCCCGCCCCACGCTGCTGCTGCTAACAGGCACCGACTTGTATCGTGACATACGCGGCGATCCGGCGGCGCGGCAATCGCTGCGGCTGGCCGGCGCGCTGGCGCTGCTGCAGCCGGCCGGTCTGGCCGAACTGGCGCCGGCGCTGCGCGCCAAGGCCAGCGTGATCTACCAATCGGCGCCACAGTTGCGGCCGGCCGCCGGCCGCCGGCGCCATTTCGACGTCTGCATGGTCGGCCACCTGCGCGCCGAAAAAGACCCGGCCACCTTCATGCGCGCCGCCGCGCTGGTGCGCCGCGCCGGCGTGCGCCTGCTGCACATCGGCGCCGCGCTCGATCCGGCGCTGGGCCGGCTGGCCGCCGCCACCGCGGCGGCGACGCCGCGCTACCGCTGGCTCGGGCCGATGCCGCACGCGGCCACGCGGCAGCGCCTCAAGCGCTGCCAGTTGATGGCCTTGAGTTCGCACATGGAAGGCGGCGCCAACGTCATCATCGAAGCCGTCCGCAGCGGCGTGGCGGTGCTGGCCAGCGACGTCAGCGGCAACCGCGGCATGCTCGGCGACGACTACGCCGGCTACTTCCCGGCCGGCGACGCCGCCGCGCTGGCCGGGCTGATCGAGCGCTGCGCCGCCGAGCCGGCCTTCCACGCGCGCCTGCAGGCGCAGTGCGCCGCGCGCGCGCCGCTGTTCGCGCCGGCGGCCGAGCGCGCGGCCTTGCTGCAGTTAGTGGATAATCTCCTACTTCGGGGCGCCGGGCAGGCGCCACCCGGCATCCCGCGTCCCCACGCACAGAACATGGAAGACCTATGAGCACAAGCGAACAACACCCCATCAAACTCACCTCGTTTTCGCACGGCGGCGGCTGCGGCTGCAAAATCGCGCCGGGCGTGCTGGCCGAGATCCTGAAAAACTCCAGCGGCTTCCCGGTGCCCAAGGAGCTGATGGTCGGCATCGAGACCGCCGACGACGCCGCCGTCTACAAGCTCAACGACGAACAGGCGCTGATCGCCACCACCGACTTCTTCATGCCGATCGTCGACGACCCGTTCGACTTCGGCCGCATCGCCGCCACCAACGCCATCTCCGACGTCTACGCGATGGGCGGCACGCCGATCATGGCGCTGGCCCTGGTGGGCATGCCGATCAACAAACTGCCGCTGGAAACCATCGGCCTGATCATCAAGGGCGGCGAGGCGATCTGCGCCGAAGCCGGCATCCCGATCGCCGGCGGCCACACCATCGACTCGGTCGAGCCGATCTACGGCCTGGTGGTGCTGGGCCTGGTGCATCCGTCCAAGGTCAAGCGCAACGCCGACGCCAGGGCCGGCGACGTGCTCATCCTCGGCAAGCCGCTGGGCGTGGGCGTGCTGTCGGCGGCGCTGAAGAAGGACGCGCTGGGGCCGGACGGCTACGCGGCGATGATCGCCAACACCACCAAGCTGAACAAGCCGGGCAAGGCCCTCGCCGAGATGGCCGGCGTGCACGCGCTCACCGACGTCACCGGCTTCGGCCTGCTGGGCCACCTGCTGGAACTGGCGCGCGGCTCGCAACTGACGGCGCAGCTGAGCATGGCGCAAATCCCGCTGCTGCCGGGCGTCGAACAACTGGCGCAGGACGGCTACTTCACCGGCGCCTCGGGGCGCAACTGGGACGCCTACGGCAAGGACGTCAAACTGTCGCCGAGCATCAGCCCGGCCCAGCACACGCTGCTGACCGACCCGCAAACCTCGGGCGGCCTGCTGGTCTCGTGCGACCGCGCCAGCGTCGACGAGGTGCTGGCGCTGTTCGCGCGCGAAGGCTTCGAAGCGGCGGCCGTCATCGGCGAAATGGTGCCGGGCGCGGCGCGCGTCCAAGTCGCCGCCTAAGCGGCGGCGTCGGGCGGACGCCGGCAAACAACGCCGCGCCGCGGTTTTTCGCGGCATTTGCTTGACAGCCGGCGCCGCCATCCTTTACATTGGGCCATGTCTTCCCTTACACATCTCTCCCCTTCCCTGCTGTCGTTAGCTAAGCGACTACTAGCAAGCGCCTAATTCGCTTGCCGCACTGCTTCGCCCGGCCACGCCGGCGCGTTTCAAACCCCAGGAAGGTTGCTCAGATGTTGTTCTCCGCCCCACACGCATTGTTTTGCCTCCGCGACTCGTTCGCCGCCGCCGTCCGCGCGCCCGCCGCCCTATCGCTAGCCCTACCGATCGGTTGCCTGGCCTAGTGTTGCGTGGCCGCCCGGTAACCCGCGCCACCGTCGAGTTTCGTCCCGCTTTCCACTTGTTATCCAGGAGTTCCCCATGATGTTGCAAAATCCAGCGTCGAAGTATCGCGCTTTCCCACAAGTCAAATTGACCGACCGCCAATGGCCAGACAACGCCATCACCAAGCCGCCTATCTGGATGAGCACCGATTTGCGCGACGGCAACCAGGCCTTGATCGAGCCGATGAGCGCCGAGAAAAAGCTGCGCTTCTTCGAGATGCTGGCGGCCGTCGGCCTGAAGGAAATCGAGGTCGGCTTCCCGTCCGCCTCGCAAACCGATTTCGATTTCGTGCGCAAACTGGTCGACGAAAACCGCATCCCCGACGACGTCACCATCATCGTGCTGACCCAGTCGCGCGACGAGTTGATCCGCCGCACGGTGGCCTCGGCCGCCGGCGCCAAGCGCGCCATCGTCCACCTGTACAACTCGGTGGCGCCGGTGTTTCGCAAGGTGGTGTTCGGCATGTCGCGCGAAGAGATCACGCAGATCGCCACCACCGGCACGACGCTGGTCAAGCAGCTCGTCAGCCAGCATCCGGAAACCGAATGGGGCTTCGAGTACACGCCGGAGTCGTTCTCGACGACGGAACTGGACTTTTCCAAGCACATCTGCGACGCCGTCAGCGCGATCTGGAAGCCGACCCCGCACAACAAGATGATCATCAACCTGCCGTCGACGGTCGAGTGCAGCACGCCCAACGTCTACGCCGACCAGATCGAGTGGATGTCGCGCAAGTTGGCGCGCCGCGATGCGATCATCATCAGCGTGCATCCGCACAACGACCGCGGCACCGCCGTCGCCTCGGCCGAATTGGCCGTGATGGCCGGCGCCGAGCGCGTCGAGGGCTGCCTGTTCGGCAACGGCGAGCGCACCGGCAACGTCGACCTGGTCACGCTGGCGATGAACCTGTACACCCAGGGCGTCCATCCCGGCCTGGACTTCTCCGACATCGACACGGTGCGCAAGTGCGTCGAGGAGTGCAACCAGCTGCCGGTGCATCCGCGCCACCCGTACGCCGGCGATTTGGTTTTCACCGCCTTCTCCGGTTCGCACCAGGACGCGATCAAGAAGGGCTTCGCCCAGCAGAAGCCGGGCGCGCTGTGGGAAGTGCCGTATTTGCCGATCGACCCGGCCGACATGGGCCGCAGCTACGACGCCGTGATCCGCGTCAACAGCCAGTCCGGCAAGGGCGGCATGGCGTACTTGCTTGAGCAGGAATTCGGCCTGGTGTTGCCGCGCCGCCTGCAGATCGAGTTCAGCCGCGCGGTACAGGCGGTGGCCGACGCCACCGGCCGCGAGATCGCCGCCGCCGACATCCACGAGATTTTCAGCCGCGAGTACTTCGAGCAAACCTCCCCGTACGCCTACGGCGCGCACCGGATGGTCGAGGACAGCAGCGCCGACGAGTCGGTGCAAATCGATATCACGCTGGCGCACCGCCAGTCGACGCTGGCACTGCAGGGCGGCGGCAACGGCCCGATCGACGCCTTCGTCAACGCGCTCGGCCTCGACATCAAGCTGATGGACTACCACGAGCACGCGATCGGTTCCGGCGCCAACGCGCAGGCGGCCTGCTACGTCGAACTGCGCCTGGACAACGGCCCGACGCTGTTCGGCGCGGCCATCGACAGCAACATCGTCACGGCCTCGTTCAAGGCGGTGCTGAGCGCGGTCAACCGCCAGTTGAAAATCAACGACACGGCGGCCGCTCCGGCCGCGCCGGTCGAGGCGTAACAGCCGCGCCGGGTCGCCGGCGCCGCTCCCTCCCGTAATCGCCGGCGCCGCCTAGTCCGGTGCGATCTCGACGCGGTTGCGGCCGCGCTCCTTGGCGCGGTACAGCGCCGCGTCGGCGCGCACCAGCGCGGCGTCGACGCCGCCCTCGCCGGCGCGCATCGCCGCCAGGCCGATGCTGACCTGGACGGCGATGCGGCGCGCGCCGTCGACCAGCGGGCTGCGCAACAGGCGCGCCTGCAGGCGCAGCCCGAACGCCTGCGCGTCCAGCGTGCTGGCGCCCGGCAGGATGACGGTGAACTCTTCGCCGCCGATGCGCCCGACCGCGTCGACCTTGCGCAGCGCCAGCCGCAGCACGTCGGCGAAGTGCTTGAGCACCAGGTCGCCGGTGGCGTGGCCGTACTGGTCGTTGACGTCCTTGAAGTGGTCGAGGTCGATCATCAGCACGGCGGCGCAGGTCTCGCTGCCGCGCCCGAGCCGCGCCAGTTGCTCCTCCATCCGCAACATGAAGTGGCGCCGGTTCGGCAGCCCGGTCAGGTAGTCCATCGTCGCCAGCTCCTGCAACTGCCGCTCGATGGCCTTGCGGTCGGTGATGTCGCTGATGAAGCCGTGCCACAGCGTGCCGCCGTCGGGGCAGCGGCGCGGCTGGGCGTCGCCCTGGCGCCAGCGCAAGCCCTGCCCCGCCAGCACCACGCGGTATTCGCACTGCCAACGGCCCAGCGCCGCCGCCGAGGCGGCCAGCGCGGCGCGGTAGCGTTCCAGATCGTCCGGGTGGATCAGCGCGTCGACGCCGGCGGCGCTGTCGCGCACCTGCTCGGGGCGCAGCTCGTAGATGGCGTGGATGCCGGCGCTGGCGTGCGGGAAACAGGCGCTGCCGTCGCTGCGTTCGAGATACTGGTAGACCATGCCGGGCATGTCGTCGGTCAGGTTGGTGAGCAGCTCGGCGCTGTGGCGCAACTGCTCGGCCAGCGCCATCTGGGTCGAGATGTCGTAGGTGATGCCGGTCATGCGCAGCGCCAGCCCGTCGGCGTCGCGGCTGACCACCTTGCCGCGGCTGACCACCCATTTGTAGCCGCCGTCCTGGCAGCGGATGCGGTGCTGCGCCTCGTACATCGCGCTGCGGCCGTCGAAATGCTCGGCGATGCGCGCCTGCACCATGGCCAGGTCGTCCGGGTCCACGCGGGTGTAGCTGTCGTCGATGTGGTTGGTGGCGTCGACGTCGGCGTAGCCGAGCATGCGCATCCAGGCGCTGGAGTAGCTCATCTGGCCGGTTTGCACGTTGCGGTCCCAGACGCCGGTGCCGCTGCCATCGATGGCCAGCGCCAGCTCCCATTCGGCGGCGCGGGCCGGCGCCATGGCGAGGCCTTCGCCGCAGCTATCAGGCGGCATCAGCTCGCGCGGAGTGGGGAAACTGGTCACGGACGCCTCTGGCTATGCGACGCTCGGAGAACGCCGCTGCAAGCAATCATAGCAGGGATGGAACGGCGCGAGCGGCAGGAAGCCGCGGCAAGGGGCGAATACCGCCCAGTTAAGGATTTTCGTAGGTCGGCCGGAACGGCGTAACCCGACTGGCGTCGGCGGCGGCCCGGCGTCCGGCCAGGGCCGACGGCTGTGCAAGGAACCACAGCCAGACACTTGGGGGCAGTCCCTGACGGCGTGAGGGAAGCGATCCAAACCACGGGCGCAACCCCGGGGTCGGACCTGAAGGTCCGGCCCCGGCGCTTTGCCTTTGCTTGATTTCCAGCGTAGCCGGCCCGCTAAGCGCCCTGCCTCGCCAGGCGGATGCCGCTGAACTGCCAGCGCGCGCCGGCCGGGAAGAAGTTGCGGTAGCTGGCGCGCGCGTGCCCGGCCGGCGTGGCGCAGGAAGAGCCGCGCAGCACATATTGGTTGAGCATGAATTTGCCGTTGTATTCGCCCAGCGCGCCCGGCGCCGTGCGGTAGCCCGGAAACGCCGCGTAGCTGCTGCTGGTCCACTGCCAGCAGTGGCCGAACATTTGCGCCAGCGCGCCCTCGCCGCACGCCGCCGCCGGATGCAGGCCGCCCGCCGTCACCGGCTGCCCGCGCGCGGCGAACTCCCATTCGGCCTCGGTCGGCAGCCGCGCGCCGACCCAGTGGGCGTAGGCGTCGGCCTCGAACAACGACAGGTGCGTGGCCGGCTGCCGCGGCGCCAGCGGCCGCAGCCCGTACAGCGTGAATTCGTACCACGCTCCCCGCTCGTCGCGCTGCCAGTACAGCGGTGCGCTCAGCCCCTGCGACCGCACCCAATCCCACCCCTCGGCCAGCCACAGCGCCGGATTGGCGTAGCCGCCGGCCTCGATGAAGGCCAGGTATTCGCCGTTGCTGACCAGGCTCGCGGACAGTTCGAACGGCGCCACGTACTGGCGGTGGCGCGGCAGCTCGTTGTCGAAGCAGAAGCCGGCGCCGGCGTGGCCGATCTCGGTCAGGCCGCCGTCGAAGCGCAGCCAGGCCGGCGCCGCGGCCGGCGCCGCCACCGGGGCCGCGAACGGCGCGTCGAAATAGGCCGGCAGCAAGGCGTTCTGCGCCAGCAGGTGCTTGACGTCGGTGAGTATCAGTTCCTGGTGCTGCTGCTCGTGCTGCAGGCCCAGTTCCAGCAGCGCCGCCAGTTGCGCGTCGGGGTGGGGGGGGGGGGGAGGGAGGGGGGGGGGGGGAGGAGGGGAGAGGGGGGGGGGGGGAGGGGCCGGCACCACAACGGAACAGGAAAGCAGGAAACACTAGGCGAG
>NZ_JBJXIB010000069.1:0-30806 GCF_046115965.1 Janthinobacterium sp. CG_23.3
CCATCCCGAACAGGACCGTGAAACAATTTTGCGCCGATGATAGTGCTGCAACCAGTGTGAAAGTAGGTTATCGTCAGGCTTGTTATATTAAAAAACCCCACCAGCCCCAGCGCGCTCAAAATCGCGCTGGGCGCCGGTGGGGTTTTTTTCCGTCCGCGTTTTTGTCGGCGTTAAACCAGAAGCAAACCTGGGGTCAGACCCCGGCCCTTGCTTTTGGTTTCGCTTCGCAGATGTAAAAAAAGCCCTTCTAGCTAACGAAGGGCTTGGTCCGCTACTGATTCAACTTACTTCAAACGCCCCAGACGATATCGTTGCCGTTGGCGCTGGCCGAACGCAGCATTTCCATCAGCGGAAAGGCGCGGGCGCCGAAATCCACCCGCTGTACCTTGGCTTCTTCCAGCTTGTCGTCATCTTCTTTTTCCACCGCGCTGGTATCGGCCGCAGGCTCCTGGCGCTGGCGGCTTGCCACGACTTCTTGCTCCAGCGTCGCCATTGCGCCTGCCGCTTCCGCCGCGGTGATAATGCCGCGCGCCGGGCTCTTATGCAGCAGGTCCAGGATGGGTTGAGCGTTGTCTTGCAACATCAGCACGTCGGCCGACGATTTGGATTTGAAAGTGATCAACATAAGTGCTTTCTGAAACTGTTATTTAGTTTGCCAACAATATCACGTTCGCCTGTTTCAGCTTTAGCGGTGGCGCTTCAAACGTGCGGCCGCCGTTTCAGTGCAGTTTGACCGAACTCATGAAGGTTTCGACGCTGTCGCGATCAAGGTGTTTTTCCTTGCCCAGCACGATGATTTGATAGACGCGCTTATCTTGGGCCGCAAAGCGCCCGACCAGCAGCATGGGCGTGCCGTTTTGCATGCCATTCGCTTCAATCTCAATCGATGATTTCTGGCTGGATGCACCGTTGCTGCTGCTGGCCGCCGACGATGCCTTTTCGCTTTTCACGGTGCCGCCGATGTTCTTGACCATCGCCGTTTTCATTGCCGCCAGCGCGGCCTTGGCCTTGGCGGCGTCGGCCATGTCGGCGCTGCCGATGGCAAAGGTGGTGCCGTCGATCTCGGCGGCGGTCATGGTCATGTTCGCTTTCACACCGTTGAGGTCCACTTCGCGGGTGAAGCTTGCCGGTTTGGCTGGAAAGAGGGCGGAATAGCTCGCGTCCGGGCTGCGGTAGTCGCGCCAGTCGAATTTAGGGCTGCAGGCTGACAAGCCGCAGACGGCAACTAGCGTGCCCAGCACGGTGGGGATGGTTTTTTTTAGCATGGGCAAATGGTAGCAGCCGGGCCGGCGCGAGGCAATCGCGCACGCGCCGCTGTCAGCGTTCGCGCAAGGCGCGGCGATATTGGATCGCTTCGGCGACGTGCTGCGGCGCGATGGCCGGCGCGCCGGCCAGGTCGGCGATGCTGCGCGCCACCTTCAGCACGCGGTGGTAGGCGCGCGCCGACCAGCGCAGCCGCAGCATCGCCGTGCGCAGCAATTGTTCGCCTTCGTCGTCGAGCTGGCAATGCCGGTCGATTTCGCGCGCCACCAGGTGCTGGTTGGCTTTGCCCTGGCGCGCCAGTTGCAGCTGGAACGCCAGCGCGACGCGCTGGGCGACATCGGCCGAGCTTTCACCGTCGGCCGCCGCGCTCAGCGAGGCGGGCGGCATGGCCGCCACTTCGATCTGCATGTCGATGCGGTCGAGCAGGGGGCCGGAGATGCGGCCCTGGTAGCGCAGCACGGATTCGGTTGTGCAACGGCAGCGGTCCGACTGGCCCAGGAAGCCGCAGGGGCAGGGGTTCATCGCCGCGATCAGTTGGAAGCGCGCCGGAAAGTCGGACTGGTGCGCCGCGCGCGAAATGGTGATGCGACCGGATTCCAGCGGCTGGCGCAACACCTCCAGCACGCGCCGGTCGAATTCTGGCAGTTCGTCGAGAAACAGGATGCCGCAATGGGCCAGCGAAATTTCACCCGGACGCGGCACGCTGCCGCCGCCGACCAGGGCGACGCCGGACGCGGTGTGGTGCGGCGCGCGGAATGGCCGGCGCTTCCAATTGCCGGCGTTGAAGCCGCCCGTCAGCGATTGCACGGCGGCCGATTCGAGCGCCTCCTCGTCCGTCATCGGCGGCAATAAGCCGCCAAAGCGCAGCGCCAACATGGTCTTGCCGGCGCCCGGCGGGCCGATCAGGATGATGCTGTGGGCGCCGGCGGCCGCCACCTCCAGCGCGCGCTTGGCCTGGCGCTGGCCTTTCACGTCGGCGAAGTCGGGGTAGGCGAACTGCGTGTCCGGCAGGCGGGCGCTGTGGCGTTGCAGCGCGGCGGCCGGATCGCGCGCGGCGAAGTGCGCGCACACCTGTAGCAGCGTGCTGGCGGGGTAAATGGCGGCGTCCTTGACCAGCGCCGCCTCGTCGGCGTTGGCCAGCGGCAGGATGAAGGCGCGCGGTTTGCCGTCGGCGCTGCGCTGCATGGCGAAGGTCATCGCCAGCGCGCCGCGGATGGGCCGCAGTTGGCCCGACAGCGATAGTTCGCCGGCAAATTCGTATTGGTTCAGGCGCCCCCCCGGGATCTGGCCGGAGGCGGCCAGAATGCCCAGCGCGATCGGCAGGTCGAAGCGCCCCGATTCCTTCGGCAGGTCGGCCGGGGCGAGGTTGACGGTGATGCGCCGGTTCGGCATGTCGAAGCCGCCGTTTTGCAGCGCCGCGCGGACCCGGTCGCGCGATTCCTTCACTTCGGTATCGGGCAGGCCAACGATGGTAAACGACGGCAAACCGTTGGCCAGGTGGACTTCGACGTTCACTTCAGGCGCGTCCATACCGGCCAGGGCGCGGCTTTTCAACACGGCGAGGCTCATGGTTTTCCTTGCGGCTGGGGATCGGCGTTACTGGGATCGTAAGGGGTTTTGCAGGGGGCGCTTTGAGGGCGACCAAACCTGGCGTGTATAGACGGCTGGAGCGGGGAGGGATGTGACCAAACGCGTTAGGCTGGAGCCGGGTTTTGTAGGTCGGGTTAGCCCGCCAGGGCGTAACCCGACAACGTCGTTGGCCTGGAGCAGCGCGTCTCGCTCCGGCCAACATTGTCGGATTAGGCTTCGCTAATCCGACCTACGACACGCTAACTTAACGCTATGCGGGGCTTACGCGTCTTTCGACAGGACCGGCGGCAGGCGCGCTTCCAGTTCGGCCACGCGCGTTTCCAGCGCGTCGAGTTTGGCGCGGGTCTTGGCCAGCACTTGCGCCTGGATGTCGAATTCCTCGCGCGTCACCAGGTCGAGCTTGGAGAAACCCTGGGTCATCATCGATTTGACGTTCTTTTCTATGTCTTTGGCCGGCGAGTTTTCTATCGCTTGGTTGATCTTGCTCTGTAAGTCGGTGAAGAAGTTGTTCATATCCATGGGTATCCTTTGTGGCTGGCAGGCGCGTCGCACCATTGCGGTGCGCCCCCGGCGTTAAATTGGTGCGGGTCTGGCTAATGTGATAACGCGGCACGCTTGCGGTTCTGTGCGACCTGGCGAAAACGGGGCACGCCAGGGTTGAAATGTCCATAACGGGCAGCGGCGGCTGCTGGCACGCATTCTGCTAATGAGGTTACTGACAGCATTTTGAGCCTCATCCCAGATTTTAAACCCCAACCGCCATTAAAGTTCAATCAAAAGGAAATCGTTATGAAAAACCTGACCACGAACCTGACTCTAGCTGCCGCGTTGACCCTTGCAATGAGCGCCATCGGGACCGTTGCCCACGCCGAAGATGCGGCGACGCCGGAGCACGCCGTCAGTTACAACGTGGCCGTGACCAGCGATTACCGTTTCCGCGGCGTCTCGCAAACCCGCTTGCAGCCGGCGCTGCAGGGCGGCGCCGACTACGTCAACAATCCAACCGGCCTGTACGCCGGCGTGTGGGCGTCGAACATCAAATGGATCAAGGACGCGAAGGGCGGCAGCGATATCGAGATTGACCTGTATGGCGGCAAGCGCGGTGAAATCGCCAAGGACGTCAGCTACGACGTCGGTGGCCTGTACTACTTCTACCCGTCGAACGACCTGAACCCGAGCGCCAACACCTTCGAGGTCTACGGCCAAATCGGTTTCGGTCCGGCCTACGCCAAATACTCGGTGTCGACGACGAATTTGTTCGGCTTTTCCGACAGCAAACAAAGCGGCTACTTCGACATCGGCCTGAACTACGACGTCGCCCAAGGATATATGTTGAATCTGCACGCCGGCCACCAGGAAGTCAGACACAACGGTGCGGCCAGCTATAACGACTACAAAATCGGCGTGACCAAGGACTTCGGCGTCGTCACCGTCGCGCTGGCCGCGGTGAAGGCCGATATCGAGGTGCCCGCGCCGAACGGCAAAAACACGGCTAAAACCGGTCTCGTCCTGACCGTTTCCAAAACTTTCTAAGCGAGGCCAGCATGAAAATGATCACCGCCATTATCAAACCGTTCAAACTCGACGAGGTGCGCGAAGCCTTGTCGGCGATTAACGTGCAAGGCATCACGGTTACCGAAGTAAAAGGTTTCGGCCGCCAAAAAGGACATACCGAGCTGTATCGCGGCGCCGAATACGTCGTCGATTTCCTGCCTAAAACCAAAATCGAAGCGGCCGTCGACGACGCCATCGTCGACCAGGCAATTGAAGCCATCGAGACCGCGGCCCGCACCGGCAAGATCGGCGACGGCAAAATCTTCGTGTATAACCTGGAACAAGTCATCCGTATCCGCACCGGTGAAACCGGCAACGAAGCACTCTAAGGCAAGGGGAATATAGATGAATAAAAATATAACAAAATGGTTAGCCGGGATTGCTGTCCTGTTTGCTTGCAGCGTCGCGATCCCGAGCTTTGCCGCCGACGAGACCGCTGCAAAAGTTGAACCGGTGGCCACGGCCGCCGTGGCCGCGCCGGCTGCCGCGCCAGCTGCGGAGCCCGCCTCCGCGCCGGTTGCCGCCGCCGCAGCCGCACCGGCCGCCGCCGCGGCGGCACCGGCCGCCCCTGCCGCGCCGGCCGCCGCACCCGTCGCCAACAAGGGCGACACCGCCTGGATGATGGTGGCGACCTTGCTGGTGATCCTGATGACCATTCCCGGCCTGGCGCTGTTCTACGGCGGCCTGGTGCGCGCGAAAAACATGCTGTCGGTGCTGATGCAAGTGTTCATGGTCTTCGCCCTGATCATCGTGCTGTGGTGCCTGTACGGCTACTCGCTGGCGTTCACCGAGGGCGGCTCGTTCTTCGGCGGTTTCGGCCGCCTGTTCCTGAACGGCATCTGGGACCCGGCCGCCGGCACCTTCGCCTCGGCCGCCACTTTCAGCAAGGGCGTCGTCATTCCCGAATTCGTGTTTGTCGCGTTCCAAGGCACGTTCGCCGCCATTACCTGCGGCCTGATCGTCGGCGCCTTCGCCGAGCGCGCCAAGTTCGCCGCCGTGCTGGCCTTCGTGGTGCTGTGGTTCACCTTCTCTTACCTGCCGGTGGCCCATATGGTCTGGTTCTGGACCGGCCCCGACGCGATCAAAGACGCCGCCACGCTGGCCGCCGAAACGGCCAAGGCCGGTTGGATCTGGAAAAAAGGCGCGCTCGACTTCGCCGGCGGCACCGTGGTGCATATCAACGCCGCCGTGGCCGGCCTGGTCGGCGCGATCATGATCGGCAAGCGCGTCGGTTACGGCCGCGAATCGATGGCGCCGCACTCGCTGACCATGACCATGGTCGGCGCCTCGCTGCTGTGGGTCGGCTGGTTCGGTTTCAACGCCGGCTCGGCGCTGGAAGCGAACGACATCGCCGGCCTGGCCTTCATCAACACCTTGCTGGCCACCGCCGCGGCCACCGTGTCGTGGGTGTTCGGCGAGTGGATCTCCAAAGGCAAGCCATCGATGCTCGGTGGCGCCTCCGGCGCCGTCGCCGGCCTGGTGGCGATCACCCCGGCCTGCGGCTACGTCGGGCCGATGGGCGCATTGTTCATGGGCTTGCTCGCTGGTATGATCTGCCTGTGGGGTGTGAATGGTTTGAAACGCCTGATCGGCGCCGACGACTCGCTGGACGTGTTCGGCGTGCATGGCGTCGGCGGTATCCTGGGGGCCTTGCTGACCGGCGTGTTTGCCGCGCCACAACTGGGCGGCCAGGGCGTGTTCGACTACGTCGCCAACAAGATGTCGGCCGACGCTTATTCGATTGGCAACCAGGTCTGGATCCAGGCGCAGGCGGTCGGCACCACGATCGTCTGGTCGGCGCTGGTTTCGGTCATCGCCTACAAGCTGGTCGACGTGGTCATCGGCCTGCGCGTGCCGGAAGAAGAGGAGCGCGAAGGCCTGGACATCACCAGCCACGGCGAGTCCGCTTACCATTCCTGATTGTCGATTGTGCACGTGCCCGCGCAAGCGGGCCGGCCAAGGCGCCCCCAGCGGGCGCCTTTTTGCATTGCGGGACTTTAAAACAAGGGTTTTGCCCCGATTTGGGGTACTTGCACGGTAATATAGACAGCGCTATGTGCTTTTTTGATGCCGGCACATAATTTAAGGATGTCACCATGGTTCCCCACCTCGTCACGGCCCTGACCGGACCTCTGCTCGACCTTGAAAAGAAAATCCTGGCCGCGACGCCGGCCATTGAGCGCTGGTTCCGCATGGAGTGGCAAGAGCACACGCCGCCGTTTTATTGCTCGGTCGATTTGCGCAACGCCGGCTACAAGCTGGCCCCGGTCGACACCAATCTGTTCCCCGGCGGCTTCAACAACCTGGCCACCGAAATGCTGCCGCTGTCGGTGCAGGCGGCCATGGCGGCGATCGACAAGTATTGCCCCGACGCGCGCAACCTGTTGATGATCCCGGAGAGCCATACCCGCAATCCCTTCTACCTGCAAAACGTCGCGCGCCTGATGCAGATCTTCCGCCAGACCGGGCTGCACGTGCGCCTGGGCACGCTGGACCCGGAAATCACCCAGCCGACGCCGTTGGCTCTGCCGGACGGCAACATGCTGGTGATCGAGCCGCTGGTGCGCCTGAACAACGGCCGGCGCCTGGGCTTGAAGGATTTCGATCCCTGCACGATTTTGCTGAACAACGACTTGTCGGCCGGTATCCCGGATATCTTGCAAAACATTCACGAGCAAAGCCTGCTGCCGCCGCTGCACGCGGGCTGGGCGGTGCGCCGCAAGAGTAACCACTTCGCCGCCTACGACGAGGTGGCGAAGAAATTCGGCAAGATGATCGACGTCGACCCGTGGATGCTGAACCCCTTCCACAGCAAATGCAGCGACATCAATTTCCAGGAAGGCGAGGGCGAGGATTGCCTGGCGGCCAACGTGGACGTGCTGCTGGCGAAGATCCGCAAGAAGTACAAGGAATACGGCATCAAGGAAAAGCCTTTCGTCATCGTCAAGCCGGACGCCGGCACCTACGGCATGGGCATCATGACGGTGAAGGACGCCAGCGAGGTGCGCGACCTGACCCGCAAGCAGCGCAACAAGATGTCCGTCATCAAGGACGGCAAGGTGGTCACCGACGTCATTATCCAGGAGGGCGTGCCGACCTTCGAGAGCATCAAGGAGGCGGTGGCCGAGCCGGTGGTGTACATGATCGACCGCTACGTGGTGGGCGGCTTCTACCGCGTGCACGCCGAGCGCGGCGTCGACCAGAACCTGAACGCGCCCGGTTCGCAGTTCGTGCCGCTGGCGTTCGCGCAGCAGCACGCGGTGCCGGATTTGAAGGCCAAGCCGGGCACCGCCGCGCCGAACCGCTTCTATGTCTACGGCGTGGTGGCGCGGCTGGCGCTGCTGGCGGCGTCGCTGGAGATGGAGCGCACCGATCCGAATCCGGAAGTCTACTGAACCGTAGGCGCGAGCCCGGCTCCGCGCCCCCGGTTTGGCGGCGGCGGCCGGCGCGTGGCCGCAAAGCGGGCTCGACCGGACCGGCGCCGCCAATCTCGGCTAGAATCAGGCATTACCTCATTTGGACCCGACCATGAAAATCGCATTCCTCGCCGATCCGCTGGCAGGCTTTAAGACTTACAAAGACACCACCTACGCGATGATGGTCGAAGCGTCCCGCCGCGGCCACGCGGTGTACGCGTTCGAGCAGAAGGACATGGCGCTCGACGAGGGCGTGGTCAGCGCCAACGTCGCGCGCATCACCCTGACCGGCGAGGCCGACGACTGGTTCCGCGCCGACGTGCGCCACGAGACCCCGCTGGGCGAGTTCGACGCCATCATCGAACGCAAGGACCCGCCCTTCGACATGGAGTACGTCTACGGCACCTATCTGCTGGAGCTGGCCGAGAAGCAGGGCGCGCACGTCTTCAACAAGCCGTCGGCGATCCGCGACAACAATGAAAAACTGTCGATCGCGCAGTTTTCGCAGTTCACCTCGCCGACCCTGGTCACTTCCAGCGAGGCGCGCCTGCGCGCCTTCCACGCGCGCCACCAGGACGTCATCTTCAAGCCGCTCGACGGCATGGGCGGCACCGGCATCTTCCGCGTCAAGTCCGACGCCCTGAACCTGGGCGCGATCATCGAGACGCTGAGCGACAACGGCGCCCGCACCATCATGGCGCAGCGCTTCATCCCGGAGATCGCCAAGGGCGACAAGCGCATCCTGGTCATCGGCGGCAAGCCGGTGCCGTTTTCGCTGGCGCGCATCCCGCAGGGCGGCGAAGTGCGCGGCAACCTGGCCGCCGGCGGCGTCGGCGTGGCGCAGCCCTTGACGGCGCGCGACCTGGAAATCGCCGAAACGCTGGGGCCGATACTGGCGGCGCGCGGCCTGATGCTGGTAGGATTGGACGTGATCGGCGACTACCTCACCGAAATCAACGTCACCAGCCCGACCTGCTTCCAAGAGATCGGGCAGCAGACCGGTTTCGACGTCGCCGCGATGTTCATCGACGCCGTCGAGCGCGGCGTGGCGGGGCGCTGAGATGGTCGGCATTCTGCTGATGACGCACGCGCCGCTGGGCCAGGCCTTCGTGGCCGCCTGCGCCCACGTGTTCCGCGGCCCGACCGAGCGCCTGGAGGCGATCGACGTCACCGCCGACCAGGACCTACTGGAGGTGCAGGCGCTGGCGCAGGAAGCCATCCGCCGCCTCGACGACGGCGGCGGCGTGCTGGTCATGACCGACATCAAGGGCGGCACGCCGGCCAACTGCTGCAACAAGCTGCACGACGTCGGCCAGGTCGAGGTGATCGCCGGAATCAGCCTGCCGATGCTGCTGCGCGCCATCACCTACCGCCGCGACACGCTCGACGTGGTGGTGGAGATGGCGCTGGCCGGCGCGCAAAGCGGCGCGGTAAGGGTCGACAACCGCATCCGCGTCGGCGAGAATTAGGGGGGGACCCGAGGGGCAATCCCCCGGAGTGAAAGTAGCGCCTTATAACTGCGACTGAGACAATATAAAAATGATTCAACAAGAACTCGAAATCATCAACAAGCTGGGTCTGCACGCGCGCGCCTCGGCCAAGTTCACGCAACTGGCCGCCAAGTTCCAGAGCGATGTCTGGCTGACCCGCAACTCGCGCCGCATCAACGCCAAGTCCATCATGGGGGTGATGATGCTGGCCGCCGGCAAGGGCGCCAAGGTGACGCTGGAGGCCGAGGGCGCGGACGAGGGTCCCTGCGTCGCCGCCCTCGCCGCGCTGATCAACGACAGGTTCGGCGAAGGCGAGTAATGCCTTCCGACCGCAGCCACACCCGCATCCCGACAGGTCCGCCGATGGCGTCCTTCACCTTGCACGGCATTCCGGTCTCGCGCGGCATCGCCATCGGCCGCGCCCACCTGCTGGCGCCGGCCGCGCTCGACGTCAAGCACTACCTGGTCGCCGAGGAGCTGCTGGAGGCCGAGGAGCGCCGCCTGCGGCACGCGCTGGCCGAGGTGCACAAGGAATTGCAGACGCTGTGGAACGAGCTGCCGAAGGACGCCCCGACCGAACTGGGCGCCTTCATCGACGTGCACGCGCTGATCCTCTCGGACCCGCTCATATCCGAAGCGCCGCTGGACATCATCCGCTCGCGCCACTACAACGCCGAGTGGGCCCTGCTGACGCAGATCGACGAGCTATCGGCGCAGTTCGACGAGATCGAAGACCCCTACCTGCGCGAGCGCAAGGCCGACATCCAGCAGGTGGCCGAGCGCGTCCTCAAGGTGCTGTTGGGCAGCGAGCCGCTGCCGTCTGCCAGGGCCGGCGACGACCCGTTCCAGGCGCAGATGATCGTCGTCGCCCACGACATTTCGCCGGCCGACATGCTGCAGTTCCGCGACCGCTCCTTCATCGGCTTCGTCACCGACGTCGGCGGCCAGAACTCGCACACGGCGATCGTCGCGCGCAGCCTCGACATACCGGCCGCGGTCGGCATGTCGCAGGCCTCGACGCTGATCGAGCAGGACGACTGGCTGATCATCGACGGCGACGCCGGCGTCGTCATCGCCAACCCCAGCGCGCTGGTGCTGGAGCAGTACCGCGAGCGGCAGAACGCCATGCAGCGCGCCCGCAAGAAGCTCAACAAGCTGAAGAAAACCCCGGCCGTGACCAGGTGCGGCACGCCGATCACGCTGCTGGCCAACATCGAGCTGCCGGACGACTGCGCGGTGGCGATGGAGTCCGGCGCCAGCGGCATCGGCCTGTTCCGCTCGGAGTTCCTGTTCATGGGGCGCGGCCACAAGATCCCGTCCGAGGACGAGCAGTTCGAGGCCTACCGCCAGACGGTGGTGTCGATGAAGGGCCGGCCGGTGACCATCCGCACGCTCGACATCGGCGCCGACAAGCCGCTCGACCAGTCCGACCACACCGCGCTGAACCCGGCGCTGGGGCTGCGGGCGATCCGCTACTGCCTGGCCGAGCCGCAGATCTTCCTGACCCAGTTGCGGGCGATCCTGCGCGCCTCGGCCTTCGGCAAGGTGCGCATCCTGATCCCGATGCTGGCGCACGCCTTCGAGATCGACCAGTCGCTGGCGATGATCGCCCAGGCCAAGGCCGAGCTGCGCGAGGCCAACATCAAGTTCGACGCCGACGTCGACGTCGGCGCCATGATCGAGATCCCGGCGGCGGCGCTGGCGCTGCCGATGTTCGTCAAGCGCATGGACTTCCTGTCGATCGGCACCAACGACCTGATCCAGTACACGCTGGCGATCGACCGGGTCGACTACGAGGTCGCGCACCTGTACAACCCGCTCCACCCGGCGGTGCTGCAACTGATCTCGATGACCATCACGGCCGGCCACAAGGCCGGCATCGACGTCGCCGTCTGCGGCGAGATGGCGGGCGACGTCAAGCTCACGCGCCTGCTGCTGGGCATGGGCCTGCGCGAATTCTCGATGCATCCGGCGCAGCTGCTGGCGGTCAAGCAGGAAATCCTCAACAGCGACCTGGGCCTGATTACGCCGCGCACGCGGAAAATTTTGCGCTCGATGGAGCCAAATGTCATCGCCGAGGCGGTCCGCCAGTTGCAGGTGATGTAAGATTGCCATGCGGAGCCCGGGCGCCGGGCTCCGCGGCGGCGCCCCGGCCTTTCTTTCCACCCCATTTTTAACGTTGACAAGTACAAGCACATGGCCTCCATTGGAATCGTATCGCCGCAGACTATGCAGTTTGCGCAACCACTGCTGTTGCAAAGCGGAGCCACGCTGCACGACTACATGTTGATGTACGAAACCTATGGCACCCTCAACGCCGACAAGTCGAACGCCGTGCTGGTGTGCCACGCGCTGAACGCCTCGCACCACGTGGCCGGGGTCTACGCCGACCAGCCGAAAAGCCTCGGCTGGTGGGACAACATGGTCGGCCCCGGCAAGCCGCTCGACACCGACAAGTTCTTCGTCATCGGCGTCAACAACCTCGGCTCCTGCTTCGGCTCGACCGGGCCGATGCACAGCAACCCGGCCACCGGCAAACCCTACGGCGCCGCCTTCCCGGTGGTGACGGTGGAGGACTGGGTGGTGTCGCAGTCGCGCCTGGCCGACGCCCTCGGCATCGACCAGTTCGCCGCCGTCATGGGCGGCTCGCTGGGCGGCATGCAGGCGCTGGCCTGGAGCATCATGTTCCCGGCGCGGCTGCGCCACTGCGTCGTCATCGCCTCCACCGCCAAGCTGTCGGCGCAGAACATCGCCTTCAACGACGTCGCCCGCCAGGCCATCCTGTCGGACCCGGACTACCACGGCGGCGACTTTTACGCCCACGGCGTGGTGCCGAAGAACGGCCTGCGGGTGGCGCGCATGGTCGGCCACATCACCTACCTGTCGAACGACGACATGGCCGAAAAATTCGGCCGCAAGCTGCGCGACGCCGCCCAGACCGGCAACTACAAGTTCGGCTTCGGCATCGACTTCGAGATCGAGTCCTACCTGCGCTACCAGGGCGACAAGTTCTCCGAGTACTTCGACGCCAACACCTACCTGTTGATCACCAAGGCGCTCGACTACTTCGACCCGGCGCGCGCCCACGACGGCGACCTGGCGGCGGCGCTGGCGCACACCCGGGCCAAGTTCTTCCTGGCCTCGTTCTCGACCGACTGGCGCTTTTCGCCCGAGCGCAGCCGCGAAATCGTCCAGGCGCTGGTGAGCAACCGGCGCCAGGTGACCTACGCCGAAATCGACGCGCCGCACGGCCACGACGCCTTCCTGCTGGAGGACCAGCGCTACATGAACATGGTGCGCGCCTATTACGAGCAGGTCTGGGCCGAAGGCGCCGCCCTGCCGCACACCGCACCGACCGCCAAGCACGGCAACAAGGAATACGCATGAACTTCGACGACTTGAGCGCGCTGCGCCCCGACCTCGCCTTTATCGCCCACTGGGTGCCGAACAAGGCCCACGTGCTCGACGTCGGCTGCGGCGACGGCGTCATGCTGCAGTACCTGCAAAGCGACAAGGCCTGCAGCGGCTACGGCATCGAAATCGCCGACGACAAGGTGCTCGCCAGCACCCGCCGCGGCGTCAACGTGATCCAGCAGGACATGGAGAAGGGCCTGGCCGTGTTCGGCGACAACAGCTTCGACACGGTGTTGTGCCTGTCCTCGCTGCAAATGATGAAGCACGTCGAGGACCTGCTGCGCGACATCGTGCGGGTCGGCGCCGAGGCCATCGTCTCCTTCCCCAACTTCGCCTACTGGCCGCACCGCGCCGCGCTGCTGCGCGGGCGCATGCCGGTGTCGAAATCGCTGCCCTACCAGTGGTACGACACGCCCAACCTGCGCTGCGCCACCATCTCCGACTTCGAGGAACTGGCCAACCAGGTCGGCCTGGAGGTGCTCGAATGCGTCGCGCTGGGCGCCGACGGCAAGCCGGTGACCTTCCTGCCCAGCCTGCGCGGCAGCATGGCGGTGTTCCGGCTGCGTAAAAAAGCGCTCCACTGATGTCGCGGCGGACCAAGGGCGCGGCGTGGCGGGACTACCTGAACACGCGCATGCTGACGGTGCTGGTGCTTGGTTTCAGTTCGGGCCTGCCGCTGTTCATCCTGCTGTACCTGCTGCAGGCGTGGCTGGCCAAGTCCGGCCTGAACGTCAAGGCGCTAGGCTTGTTCGCGCTGGTGCAGTTCCCCTACATCTGGAAATTCCTGTGGGCGCCGCTGATGGACCGCTTCAGCTTTGGCTCGCTGGGGCGGCGCCGCGGCTGGATGGCGCTGACCCAGGCCGCGCTGTTCGTGGCGATCGGCTGCATGGGCATGCTCGACCCGCTGACCCAGATCGGCCCGATCGCGCTGGCGGCAGCCGGCGTGGCCTTCCTGTCGGCCAGCCAGGACATCGTCATCGACGCCTACCGCCGCGAGATCCTCTCCGACAACGAGCAGGGCCTGGGCGCCGCCGTCATCGTCAACGCCTACAAGGTGTCCGGCATGGTGCCGGGCGCGCTGGCGCTGGTGCTGGCCGACCGCATGCCGTGGCAGCCGGTGTTCTGGATCACGGCGGCGTTTATGCTGCCGGGGCTGCTGTGCACGCTGCTGATCAAGGAGCCGGCCGTCTACGGCGCGCCGCCGAAGACGATGAAGGACGCCATCATCCTGCCGTTCAAGGAATTCATCGCCCGCGACGGCTGGCGCCACGCCCTGTGGATACTCGCCTTCGTGCTGCTGTATAAGATCGGCGACAGCATGGCCACCGCGCTGGCCACCAAGTTCTACCTCGACCTCGGTTTCACGATGACGCAGATCGGCCTGGCCGCCAACACCACCGGCTTCTGGGCCAGCCTGGCCGGCGGCGTGGTCGGCGGCGTCTGGATGGTCAAGCTGGGCATCAACCGCGGCCTGTGGGTGTTCGGCGCCTTGCAGGCGGTGGCCATCCTCGGCTTCGCCTGGCTGGCCCAGGCCGGCGCCAACACCGTCTTACTCAGCGCGGTGATCGGCTTCGAGGCCTTCGCCAGCCTGGGCCTGGGCGCGGCCGCCTTCGTCGCCTTCCTGTCGCGCAGCACCGACCCGCGCTACACCGCCACCCAATACGCGCTGTTCACCAGCCTGGCGGCGGTGCCGCGCACCTTCATCAATTCATCGGTAGGCTATATCGTCGCTGAAACCGGCTGGTTCACGTTCTTTATCGTGTGCTTCGTTTTGGCGTTTCCTGCGATGATGATGCTACCTAAAATCGCACCATGGAACGAAAAAAAATGATCGCATTAAAACGTCTGACGGTTCTCTTGAGCCTTTCCGCCTGCGCCGGTTTGGCGCTGGGCGAGCAAGCGCCGTCCGTACAGGACGGTATCGAAGTCAAGCCGCTGTCGAGGTGGCGCAATCTGCAGGACCAGCAGGAAGTGGACCAGCAGGCGCAAAGCCAGTACGCCGAGATGATAGACGAGGCGCAGCAAAAGGGCGCGCTGGTCGACGCCGCGCATCCGCAGGTGAAGCGCCTGCGCGCCATCGCCGCGCGCCTGACGCCGTACGCGCCGCGCTGGAACGAGCAATCGGCGCAGTGGAAATGGGAAGTCAACCTGCTCAACTCGCCGCAGGTGAACGCCTTCTGCATGCCGGGCGGGCGCATCGCGTTCTACAGCGGCATCCTGACGACGCTCAAGCTGAGCGACGACGAGGTGGCGGTGGTCATGGGCCATGAAATCGCCCACGCGTTGCGCGAGCACGGCCGCGCCCAGGCCGCCAAAACCAACGCCACCTCGATCGGCAGCCGCTTGCTCGGCGCCGGCGCGGCGGCCCTGTTCGGCGTCGACCCGCGCATCACCGGCACCGTCGCCGACATGGCGGCCAAGGGTTTGAGCCTGCATTACTCGCGCGACGACGAGCGCGAAGCCGACCTGGTCGGGCTGGACCTGGCCGCGCGCGCCGGCTTCGACCCGCGCGCCGGCATCGTGCTGTGGCAAAAAATGGGCTCGCTGAACAAGAGCGCGCCGCCGGCCTTCATGTCGACCCATCCGTCCGGCGCCGACCGCATCGACATCATGCAGAGCCACATGGGCCAGGTGTTGCCGCTGTACGCGCGCAGCAAGGGCGTCAGCGTGGAGAAACTGCCGGCCTACCGCAGCAGCGCGATCGCCAGCAAATAATGGCGCGGCCAGCGTGACGCCGCGCAAGGAGGCGCCGCGGCCGGCGCCGCTGCCGGTGCGCGACGGCGTCGCGCCCAGCTACCTGTGGCTGCCCGAAGGCGGCTGGGCCGACATGCTCAGCTTCCTGGTCGAACGCTTCCCGCTGGTAACAAAGGCGGAGTGGGGCGAGCGCATGGCGCGCGGCGAGGTCGTCAGCGGCGACGGCGTCGCGCTGCAGCCGGGCAGCCAGTTCCGCCGCGGCATGCGCATCTTTTACTACCGCGAGCTGGAGCGCGAAACCCCGATCCCGTTCGAGGAGCGCATCCTGTTCCAGGACGAGCACCTGGTCGTCGTCGACAAGCCGCATTTCCTGCCGATGATACCCAGCGGGCGCTTCCTGCGCGAGACGCTGCTGGTGCGCCTGAAGAAAAAGCTGGCGCTGGACGACCTGAGCCCGATCCACCGGCTCGACCGCGAGACCGCCGGCGTGGTGGTTTTTTCCAGCCGGCAAGCCAGTCGCGGCGCCTACCAGTCGCTGTTCCAACGGCGCGAGGTCAGCAAGGTCTACGAGGCGCTGGCGGCGCCGCTGGCGGGGCGCGACTACCCCTTCGTCCACCGCAGCCGCATGGTTGAAGGCGAGCCCTTCTTCCGCATGCGGGAGGTGGCCGGCGAGGCGAATTCGGAAACCGAGGTCGACGTTATCGAAGCGCGCGGCGCCGCCGCGCTATACCGGCTGCGCCCGCACACCGGCCGCAAGCACCAGTTGCGCGTGCACATGGCGGCGCTGGGCGTGCCCATCATTAACGACGCCTTCTATCCGGTGGCGCTGCCGTGCAAGGAGGACGACGTCTCGGCGCCGCTGCAACTGCTGGCGCGGGCGATTTCGTTCACCGATCCGCTGACGGGCGAATTGCGCCAATTTGAAAGCGGCAGGACGCTCGACCTGGACGCGTTCGCCTGAACCGCGCCGCCCGGGCTAGCCGTGCGGTAATGCCGCCGGCTAAGCCGGCCTACGACAACGCTTATATCGAATAGTCGATCGTCAACGGCGCGTGGTCGGAAAAGCGCTCATCCTTGTAGATCGCCACGGTCTTGGCCTGCGCCGCGATGCCGGGCGTGGCGACGTGGTAGTCGATGCGCCAGCCGACGTTCTTGGCCCAGGCCTGGCCGCGGTTGCTCCACCAGGTGTATTGCTCCTCGCGCTTGTCGAGGCCGCGGTGCACGTCGACGAAGCCGACTTCGTCGAAGACCCGCGTCAGCCAGGCGCGCTCTTCCGGCAGGAAACCGGAATTCTTCTTGTTGCCCTTCCAATTCTTCAAGTCGATCTCGTTGTGGGCGATGTTCCAGTCGCCGCAGATGACCACTTCGCGGCCCTCGGCCTTGAGTTGCAGCAGGTGCGGCAGGAACAATGCCATGAAGCGGAACTTGGCTTCCTGGCGCTCCGGCGAGGACGAGCCGGACGGGCAATACACGGAAATCACCGACAGGGTGCCGAAATCGCAGCGCACGTAGCGGCCCTCGGCGTCGAACTCCGGGCTGCCGAAGCCGATGTGGACGGCGTCGGGCGCCAGTTTGCTATAGACGCCGGTGCCGGAATAGCCTTTCTTCTCGGCGTAGTGGAAATGGCCGTGGTAGTTGCCGGGGTTGAGGAACTCGGGCGTCATGTCGGGCAGTTGCGCCTTCAACTCTTGCACGCAGATGAAGTCGGCCGACTGCGCCGCCATCCAGGTGAAGAAGCCTTTTTTGGACGCCGAACGGATGCCGTTCAAGTTGGCGGAAATGATTTTTGGCATAGATAGGGGGGGAAGAGGGCGGGCCGGCGCGCAACCGGCCTGCGGGATTGATTGTCGCGCCGGGGCGCGCGGATTAAAATACAGGCACTTTTAATAAATGAGGCCATCGTGAACAATTTACGTCAACAGTTTATCGCGTTTTCAGTGTCGACGGGCGTGTTGCGCTTCGGCGACTTCACCACGAAGGCCGGGCGCCAGTCGCCGTACTTCTTCAACGCCGGCCTGTTCCACGACGGCGCCACGCTGGCGCAACTGGCGCAGTTCTACGCCCAGACCCTGCTCGACTCCGGCGTTGAATTCGACATGCTGTTCGGTCCCGCCTACAAGGGCATCACGCTGGCCTCGGCCACCGCCGTGGCGCTGGCCGGCAAGGGCCGCAACACCTCGTTCGCCTTCAACCGCAAGGAAGCCAAGGACCACGGCGAGGGCGGCACCATCGTCGGCGCCAAGCTGCAGGGCAAGGTCGTCATCATCGACGACGTCATCTCGGCCGGCACCTCGGTGCGCGAGTCGGTCGACATGATCCGCGCCGCCGGCGCCGAACCGTGCGCCGTGCTGATCGCGCTGGACCGCATGGAGCGCTCGGGCAAGGACGGCGAACTGTCGCCGAGCTCGGCGGTGCAAGAGGTTAGCAAGGCCTACGGCATCCCGGTCATCTCGATCGGCAACCTCGACGACCTGTTCGCCTACCTGAACGGCGCCGGCGCCGACCCCGGGCTGCTGCAATACAAGGACGCGGTGGCGGCCTACCGCGGCCGCTACGGCATCTAAACCGGAGCCGCCTGCGAGCGACTCGATCCGGCTTACAGTGTTTCTTGATCCTTTGAGCGTCGCCGCCTCATGGCGGCGCCGATTTAGGTTAAGCTGCAACCATGCCATATATACAATGCGAAGGCGGCCACATGAGATTTTCCGAGGATAAGCTGGCGCTGCTCACATGCAGCGATCTGGTCGCGCGGCGCATCCATATCTGGCAGCCGGAGCAGCCGCGCGCGGTGATCCTGGCAATCCACGGCGGCATGGCGCACGCCGGCGACTACGTGACGCCGGCGCTGTACTTCCGCGCCCACGGCATCGCCACGGTGAGTTTCGACATGTGCGGCCACGACGGCAAGAAGCGGGTCGACATTCCCGGTTTCGACAGTTTCCTCGACGACGCCGAGCTGTTCTTGCAATGGGTCAAGCGCCACTATCCGGGCTTGCCGATCTTCGTCATGGGGCATTCGATGGGTGCGCTGATCGCCACCCACCTGGGCCTGGCGCGCTTCGCCGGCGACGCCGACATCAAGGGCTTCATCCTGTCCTCGCCGTACTACGTGAACGCGATCAAGGTGCCGAAGGTGTTGCTGCTGCTATCCGACTTCCTCGCCAAGGTGTTTCCGACCATGAAGGTGCCGCTCGGTTCCCTGACCGAGGTGCTGACGCACGACCGCGGCATCATCGCGCGCCATGTCGCCGACGAAAAGGACAACGTCCGCGCCACCGAGGTGACGGTGCGTTTCGCCGCCGCGCTGACGTCGGCCCAGTCCGGGCTGGCCAGCCGCTTGCCGGCCTGGCGCTTTCCGGTGTTTGGCGTGGTCGCCGGCGACGACAAGCTGGCCGACGCCGCCGCGTCGCAGGCGATGCTGGCGTCGATCTCGCCGGCGCTGCTGGAATACCATTTTTATCCGGATAATTACCACGAGAATTTCAACGAACTCAACCGGGACAAGATCTTTGGCCAGATCTTGCACTGGCTGGACGGCTTGCTGGAAGCCCCGCGCGGCAGCCAGCCGGAAGGCCCGGCCAGCGCCATTTAAGGGGCGCTGGCCGGGGCGGCCTAGGCACGATGGCGGATGGGCAGCGGCGCGCAGCTGCGTATAATCAATTGCTTCCTCCGCCGCCATGGAAGCACGCCGATGTCCGCCCCTCAAAACCGGCCCAGCGCCGACCCGCCCGCCAACACGCAGGCGTGCCACTCCCTGTTTGAAGACCTCCAAGCCTTGCTTACCGGCACGCTGGTGGTGGCGCTCGGCATCGCCATGTACAAGAAGGCCGGCCTGCTGACCGGCGGCGTGACCGGCGTGGCCTTCCTGTCGCATTACGCCAGCGGCATCAATTTCGGCCTGCTGCTGGTCGGCATCAACCTGCCGTTTTATGTCTTCGCGCTCAAGCGCATGGGGCTGGCGTTCACCGTCAAGAGCCTGCTCGCGCTGGCGCTGGTGGCCTTGTTTACCGAGTATTCGTCGGCGCTGCTGCGCTTCGAGTGGCTGCACCCGGTGGTGGCCGGCGTCGTCGGCGGCATGCTGATGGGCGTGGGCATGTTGATCCTGTTCCGCCACAAAGCCAGCCTGGGCGGCTTTAGCGTGCTCGCCCTGTATCTGCAGGAAACGCGCGGCTGGCGCGCCGGCAAGGTGCAGATGGCGCTCGATTGCGCCATCCTGCTCGGTTCGGCTTTTGTCGTCGAGCCTATGATGATCGCGATCTCCATCCTGGGCGCGGTGGTGCTGAACTTGTCGCTGGCGACCAACCACAAGCATGGCAGGTATATGGCGGCGTAGGTCGGGCCGGCAACGCTGAAATCAAGCAAAGGGGTCAGACCCTGGGGGGCTGGCCCCGGGGTTACGCCCTTGGTTTTAACGATTTCAGCGCCGCAGCCGCGTCATTCAACGGCATCAAGCTCAGACCGCGACAACACGGCCCTCGCTGGCGCTGCGCAGGGCCGCCTCGATCAGGCGTATCGTCGCCAGCGCGTCTTGCGCCGCCACCGGCGCCGGGGCGCCGTTGCGGATGGCGTCGGCCATGCCCTGGTAGAAGTGTTGATAGCAGCCGTCGGCCATCGGCAGGTGCTGGGCCTGGCCGTCGGCGGCGTCGGCCAGGTGCAGCGCGCCGTGCACCGGGTCGCGGCCCCAGCCGGGTTGGCCCGGGCGGCCGCCGGCTTTCAAGGCGTCTTCCTGCGGGTCCAGGCCGAATTTGACGAAGCTGCCCTTGTCGCCGTGCACGGCGAAGCGCGCCGTCGGCGCGTTGACCAGGCAGCCCGCCTGCAGCACCACGCGCAGGCGTTCGTAATACAGCACCAGGTGGAAATAGTCGACCGCGGCGGCGCCGTCGCGCAGCAGCGCGATGTCGGCGTACAGCCGCTGCGGCGGGCCGAACAGTTGCAAGGCCTGGTCGAGCATGTGCGGGCCGAGGTCGTACAGCAGGCCGCCGCCCGGCGCGGCCGATTCGCGCCAGCGTTGTTTGATATCGGGCCGGAACCGGTCGAAATGCGATTCAAAGCTCGTCACGCGGCCCAGCGTGCCTTGCGCCAGCAGTGCCTTCAAGCTCAGGAAATCGGCGTCCCAGCGGCGGTTGTGGTACACGCTGAGCACGCGCCCGGCCGCCTTGGCGCAGGCGATCAGCGTTTCGGCCTCGGCGCTGGTGATGGTGAAGGGCTTGTCGACCACCACGTGCTTGCCCGCCAGCAGGGCGGCGTGCGCCAGGCTGAAGTGCGCCTCGTTCGGCGCCGCGATCACCACCAGTTCAATCGACGGGTCGGCGTACAGTTGCGCCGCGTCGGCGTACACGGTGGCCGCCGGCCAATCCTTGTGGACCAGCTCGGGTTTGCTGGAGGCGACCGCGGTCAGTTCCAGCGTCTCGACGACCGTCAATACCGGGGCGTGGAAGGTGGAGCCGGCAAAGCCGTAGCCAACCAAACCAGTTTTAATTTTTTGCATGGGATTCTCGCGGCGGGTGGACGGTCCATGATGATACCCGTTCGCCGCCGGCGGCGCAGGGCGCTACACCGGGGACAGACCACGATTTCCGGGAAAGCTTTCCGGGAAATCGTGGTCTGTCCCCGGTTTGCTCGTGTCGCGAGAAAGCTTTGTCGAAAATCTTGGTCTGTCCCCGCGTTCGCCGGTGTCGGGAAATCTGACAGGGGGCGGCTGCGCTACCGGGCAGGCCGGGCCGTGGCGCCGCGCGCACCGGCGCGGCGGCGTCTGGCCCGATATATGCATGAACCTTCTTACTTTCCAATGGGGGTGGTCATGATGAATTTTCGTTGCGGATGGGGCGGGCTGGCGCTCGCGGCAAGCCTGGGCGCCGCGCCGGTCGCGCAGGCGGCGCCGCTCAAGGTGCTCTGGTACAGCTATGCCGACCAGGCGTCGGAATACAAGGAAAAAATCTCGCTGCTGGCCGATTCGGTACAGACTTTGCCCAGCGGGACGGGACAGGCCTGGAACCTGACGTATTTCGGGCCCGGCAGCGCGGCGCCGAATTTTTCACGGTACGATGTGTTGGTGGTGCAAAGCGGCGAGGCCTTCCGCACCGGCGCGCCGGGCGCTCCGAACGCGCGGCCTGACTACAGCGGCATTCTGGGCAACAAGGCGGCGATCGCCTCCGCCCGCGGCGACCGCACCTTCCTGACCGGCGCCGATTCCGACTTCCACGCCGTGCGCGGCGACACCGGCAACATCGCCTTTCCGGCGAAATGCTCGCCGAGCATCACGGCGCCCGCGTGCTGGGACGGCGCGCTGGGCCACTCGGTCAACGCCGTCAACTGGGCCGGCAACGGCAACGGCATGGGCGTGGTGTCGTTCTTGGACGGCGAGTTTCCCGGTTCGTTCTGGTGGACCAAGCAGGACTCCTTCCTGCGCCAGGAACTGCTCGGCAATGTCGGCTACGGCGGCCACGACCAGCACGCGCTGTTCGACGCCCGCAGCGCGGCCCTGCCGCTCAATGCCGGCCTGAGCTCGCAGGGCTTGTCGAACTGGAACTTGTCCTTCCACGCCTTCTTCAAGGACAGCACGCCGGGTTACACGCAGGTGGTCGATTCCACCGCGCTGCCGGGCTGGGCGCTGGCGATCGCCACCTCGGGCACGGCAGCGGGGGCGCTGAGCGCGCCGGTGATGCTGCCGCAGGTTGACGAGCCCGCCATGCCGCTGATGCTGGCGCTGGGGCTGGCCACGCTCGGCGTCATCCGGCGGCGCCGGGGCCGGAGCGTGGCGCCGCATTGAAGCCTGGAGGGCCGGTAGTCCGGCGCAAGCTGGACGACCCGGCGCGCAGCCGCATGCGCGGGTGGTGTGGCAGGGGCGCAGCCATCCTTGGCTGCCCCCCCCTATGCCGATGCCGGTTCGCTTAGCCGGCCAGCTTTTGCTTCAGCAGCTCGGTCAGCTGGGCCGGGTTGGCCTTGCCTTTCGAGGCCTTCATGGCCTGGCCGATCAGCGCGTTGATGGCCGCTTCCTTGCCGGCGCGGTATTGCTCGACCGACTTGGCGTTGGCCGCCAGCACCTCGTCGACGATCGCCGCCAGCGCGCCGCTGTCGGAAATCTGCTTCAAGCCCTTGGCGTCGATGACCAGGTCGGCTAGGTTCTCGTCGGCCGACTTGGCTTGCCACATGCCGGCGAACACCTCCTTGGCCAGCTTGTTGGAGATGGTGCCGTCGGCGATGCGCGCCAGCAGCAGCGCCAGTTGCGCACCCGACACCGGGGCGTCGGCGATGTCGACGTTTTCCCGGTTCAAGGTCGAGGCGACGTCGCCCATCAGCCAGTTGGCCGCCGTCTTCGCCTGTTCCTTGCCGGCCTTGGCCAGCACCGCCTCGAAGAACGCCGCCATCGCCTGCGACTGCGTCAGCACCAGGCCGTCGTAGTCGGACAGGCCGTATTCCTTGGTGAAGCGGGCGCGCATCGCCTCCGGCAGTTCCGGCATGTCGGCCTTGACGCGGGCGATCCACTCCGGCGAAATAACCAGCGGCGGCAAGTCCGGGTCCGGGAAGTAGCGGTAGTCCTGGGCGTCTTCCTTGCTGCGCATCTGCCGGGTTTCCTTGCGGTCCGGATCGTACAGGCGGGTGGCCTGCTCGACCTTGCCGCCGTCCTCGATCAGCTCGATCTGCCGTCGCACCTCGTAGTGCACCGCCTCTTCGATAAAGCGGAAGGAGTTCAAGTTCTTGATCTCGCAGCGGGTGCCGAATTCCTTCTGGCCGACCGGGCGCACCGAGACGTTGACGTCGCAGCGGAACGAGCCCTCCTGCATGTTGCCGTCGCATACGCCCAACCACATCACCAGCGAGTGCAGCGCCTTGGCGTAGGCCACCGCCTCGGCGGCGCTGCGCAGTTCCGGCTCGCTGACGATTTCCAGCAGCGGCGTGCCGGCGCGGTTCAGGTCGATGCCGGTCATGCCGTGGTAGTCCTCGTGCAGCGACTTGCCGGCGTCCTCCTCCAGGTGGGCGCGCGTCAGGTTGACGGTTTTGGTGACGAACTCGCCGTCCTTTTCAAAGCCGAAGGTCAGGCTGCCGCCTTGCACCACCGGGTCTTCGAACTGGCTGATCTGGTAGCCCTTCGGCGAATCCGGGTAAAAATAGTTCTTGCGCGCGAAGATGGAGGTCGGCGCGATGGTGGCGCCGACGGCCAGGCCGAAGCGGATCGCCCGCTCGACGGCGGTCTTGTTCATGACCGGCAGCACGCCCGGCAGCGCCAGGTCGACCGGGCTGGTCTGGGTGTTCGCCGCGGCGCCGAACTGGATCGGCGCGCCGCTGAAAATCTTGGACTGGGTGGTGAGCTGCACGTGGTTCTCAAGACCGATGACGACTTCCCATTGCATAGTGTTCTCGCTTTCTGTTGGCCCGCGGGGGGCCGAATTCGTTGATGCGTTATCGCTTAAACGCCGGCCGGCGCGCGCAGGTGCCAGTCGGTGGCCAACTGGTACTGGTGGGCGATATTCAGCAGCTTGGCTTCGGCGAAGTAGTTGCCGATGATTTGCAGCCCGACCGGGCGCGCGGCGTTCTTCTCGCCCTGGCCGAAGCCGCACGGAATCGACATGCCGGGCAGGCCGGCCAGGCTGGTCGACAGCGTGTAGATGTCGGCCAGGTAGTTGGCGACCGGGTCGTCGGTCTTGGCGCCCAGGTCCCAGGCCACGCTCGGCGCGACCGGTCCCATGATGACGTCGCAGGGCGCGTCGGGGCCGTTCAGCGCCGCGGCGAAGTCTTGCGCGATCAGGCGGCGGATTTTTTGCGCCTTCAAGTAGTAGGCGTCGTAGTAGCCGTGGCACAGCACGTAGGTGCCGACCATGATGCGGCGCTGCACTTCCGCGCCGAAACCCTCGGCGCGGCTCTTCTTGTACATGTCCTGCAAGTCCTTGTACTCGGCGGCGCGGTGGCCGTAGCGCACGCCGTCGAAGCGCGACAGGTTCGACGACGCCTCGGCCGGGGCGATGATGTAGTAGGCCGGGATCGACAGCGCGGTGTTCGGCAGCGAGATGTCGACCAGCGTGGCGCCCAGCGCCACGTATTGCGCCAGCGCGGCGCGCACGGCCTGCTCGACGTCAAACGCCAGGCCGTCGCCGAAGTATTCGCGCGGCACGCCGATGCGCAGGCCGGCCAGCGATTGGCCCAGGTCGCGCGCGTAGTCTTCCGCCACGCCGCCTTGCTCCGGCGTCAGGCTGGTCGAGTCGCGCTCGTCGAAGCCGGCCATGGCCGTCAGCAGCAGGGCGCAGTCCTCGGCGGTTTTGGCCATCGGCCCGCCCTGGTCGAGCGAGGAGGCGAAGGCGATCATGCCGAAGCGCGACACCCGTCCGTAGGTCGGCTTGATGCCGGTGACGCCGCAAAACGCCGCCGGCTGGCGGATCGAGCCGCCGGTGTCGGTGGCGGTGGCGGCCGGCGCCAGGCGCGCGGCGATGGCGGCGGCCGAGCCGCCCGAGGAGCCGCCCGGCACGGCCGTGCTGTCCCACGGGTTCTTGACGGCGCCGAAGGCCGAGTTCTCGTTGGCCGAACCCATGGCGAATTCATCGCAGTTGAGCTTGCCCAGGGTGACCATGCCGGCGGCGTTGAATTTCTCGACGACGGTGGCGTTGAAGGGGCTGGTGTAGTTGCCCAGCATTTTGGAGCCGGCCGTCGAGCGCCAGTCGCGCGTGACGAAGATGTCCTTGTGGGCGATCGGCACGCCGGTCAGCGCGGTGGCGGTGCCGTCGGCCAGGCGGGCGTCGGCGGCGGCGGCCTGGGCCAGCGTGAGCGCGCGGTCGACGTGCAGGAAGGCGTTCAGCGCGCTGCCGTCGATGCGGTCGAGGAAGTGGGTCGCCAGTTCGGTGGCGGAAATCGCCTTGCTGTGCAGCAGCGTCGACAGCTCTTTGATGGTTTTTGTATGCATGGTGGTCAATTCAAGTCGGTTCGGCGGGGTGGGGCGCGCGCGGTTCGCTGGGCGGTCGGCTGCTCGGGCGTTTACTCGATCACCTGCGGCACCAGGTACAAGCCGTCCTCGGTCTTCGGCGCGAGCGCCTGGTAGTCGTCGCGACGGTTCGGCTCGTTGGCGACGTCCTCGCGCAGGCGCAGCGCGATATTGTCCATGTGCGCCGCCAGCGGGTGGCTCAACGGCGCCACGCCGGTGGTGTCGACCGCCTGCATTTGCTCGGCCAACGCGAAAATACCGTTCAGTTGGCCCAGCGCGGTGGCGGCCTGCTCGTCGCCCATTTCAAGTTGCGCCAGGTGGGCGATGCGTTTTACGTCGGATAGGGTCAGGGACATGGCGAAATGGCGCGGACGGGCCGCGCGGGTTTAAAGTTGGCGTATAGATAAAACGCGGGTATTTAGTGCTATTTTGCTCACAAAAGCGCGCCAATGGCGTGTATTTCGCGCCCGGCCGGGCCGCATTTTTAGGCGCTTTTTGAGTAAATCGCAATCAAATTATAAGGTAGAATGGCGGGTTAATGCGTTGTCGGCGCCGATTCACTGCTGCCGCAGCATAGAAAAGAGTGCGCCAGCGCCCCAGCAGCCTCCGATGGCGCCCGCATAGATACCCCCTACAACAGCTTTTGCGCAGCTCGATGCGCTACAGGACACTCATGTTTGGTTTTTTACGCAGGTATATTTCCACCGATCTGGCCATTGACTTGGGCACGGCCAACACCCTTATCTATGTGCGCGGCCTCGGTATTGTGCTGGACGAGCCATCGGTCGTGGCGATCCGCCAGGAAGGCGGCCCGAACGGCAAGAAAACCATCCAGGCGGTCGGCAAGGAAGCCAAGCAGATGCTCGGCAAGGTGCCCGGCAACATCGAGGCGATCCGGCCGATGAAGGACGGCGTGATCGCCGACTTCACCGTCACCGAACAAATGCTCAAGCAATTCATCCGCATGGTGCACGACTCGAAATTCTTCCGTCCCTCGCCGCGCATCATCATTTGCGTGCCGTGCGGTTCGACCCAGGTCGAGCGCCGCGCCATCCGCGAATCGGCGCTCGGCGCCGGCGCCTCGCAGGTGTACCTGATCGAAGAGCCGATGGCGGCGGCGATCGGCGCCGGCCTGCCGGTGTCGGAAGCGACCGGCTCGATGGTCGTCGACATCGGCGGCGGCACCACCGAGGTCGGCATCATCTCGCTCGGCGGCATGGTCTACAAGGGTTCGGTGCGCGTCGGCGGCGACAAGTTCGACGAGGCCATCGTCAACTACATCCGCCGCAACTACGGCATGCTGATCGGCGAGCAGACCGCCGAAGCCATCAAGAAGGCCATCGGTTCGGCCTTCCCCGGCTCGGAAGTGAAGGAAATGGAAGTCAAGGGCCGCAACCTGTCGGAGGGCATCCCGCGCTCGTTCACCATTTCCAGCAACGAGATCCTGGAAGCGCTGACCGACCCGCTCAACAACATCGTCTCGGCCGTCAAGAACGCGCTCGAGCAGACCCCGCCGGAACTCGGCGCCGACATCGCCGAAAAAGGCATGATGCTGACCGGCGGCGGCGCCCTGCTGCGCGACCTGGACCGCCTGCTGATGGAGGAAACCGGGCTGCCGGTGCTGGTCGCCGAGGACCCGCTCACCTGCGTGGTGCGCGGCTCCGGCATGGCGTTGGAGCGTATGGACAAGCTCGGTTCGATCTTCTCCTACGAATAATCGACACGATGGGCCGGAACACAGCGTTCCGGCCCATCGCAGTTTTGGCTGACTTTTTTGGCTGATTTGTTGGTCGAGAGTCGTCTCGTTGGCGTCTTTGCGCCGGATTATTGGAAGTCATGGAATACAGCCCTCCGCCCCTGTTCAAACAAGGTGCCTCCGCCAGGGTCAAGATGATGGTGTTCGCCTGCATCTCGATCGGCCTGTTGCTGGCCGATTCGCAGAAGTTCGCCCTGAACGCGCTGCGCCAGAGCGTGGGCACGCTGCTGTACCCGGCGCAGATGGCGGCGCTGGCGCCGCGCAACCTGGCTTACGGCGTTGGCAACTACTTCTCCTCGCTGTCGGCGCTGGAGACCGAGGTGCGCGAGTTGAAGCGCCAGCAGATCGTTGCCGCCCAGACCATGCAGCAAGCCCAGTTGAATATCATCGAGAACAACCATTTGCGCAGGCTGATGGAGGCGCGCGAGCACGTGCCGGTGAAGTCGATGATGGCCGAGATCCTGTACGACGCGCGCGACATGTACTCGCGCAAGATCGTGCTCGACCGCGGCAGCCAGCAGGGCGTCGAGTTGGGCTTCCCGGTGATCGACAACCTGGGCGTGGTCGGCCAGGTGACGCGGGTGTTCCCGTTCACCGCCGAGGTGACCTTGCTGACCGACAAGGCGCAGGCGATCCCGGTGCAGATTTTGCGCAGCGGCCTACGCTCGGTGGCCTACGGCGGCGGCCAGTCGGGCCAGCTGGAGCTGCGCTACACCACCACCAACGCCGACATCGTGGTCGGCGACATCGTCGTCACGTCGGGCCTGGACGGGGTCTATCCGGCCGGGCTGGCGGTGGCGCGCGTGATGCTCGTCGAGAACAACGCCAACGGCGTCTTCGGCCGCGTGGTGTGCCAGCCGCTGGCCGGCATCGCCCGCAACACCCAGTTGCTGGTGCTGATGTCGACGCCGAACATCGCGCCGCGCCCGCCCGAGGAAGAGTTGAAAACCAGCAAGAAGCACGGCAAGATGGCGCCGATCAAGGATGCGCCGGCGGCGCCAACGCCCGCCGCCGCCGCCGCGCCGGCCAAAGACGCCGCCAAGGCGGGCGCCGCGCCCGCCGCCGCCAAGCCGAAGGAGGAAAGCCGATGAACCGCCCCCATTACATCCTGCTGCCGGTGAGTCCGATTTTCATCGGCTTCAGCCTGTTGTGCGCGTTTTTGCTGAACCTGCTGCCCTGGGGCGGCTTGATCGGCGTGCCGGACTTCGTCGCGCTGGTGCTGGTCTTCTGGGGCATCCACCAGCCGCGCCGGGTCGGCATCGGCATGGCTTTTTTCATGGGCCTGCTGATGGACGTGCACAACGCCAGCCGGCTCGGCGAGAACGCGCTGGCCTACACGCTGCTGTCGTATTTCGCCATCATGATGCACCGCCGGGTACTCTGGTTTCCCGTTATGACCCAGGCCTTCCACGTGCTGCCGCTGCTGCTGCTGACGCAGTCGATCCAGCTGCTGGTGCGCTTCCTGGGCACCGGCATGCTGCCGGGCTGGTCGTATTTCATTGAAAGCCCGGTCTCGGTGGCGCTGTGGCCGGTGGTCACGTGGATGCTGCTGGCGCCGCAGCGGCGCGCGGTGGACCGCGACCACACCCGGCCCATCTGAGGCGGCGCGCGGCCGGCCCGCCGCGCCGTTGCGCGCCGCCTTGGCGGCGTCCCCGACACTCCCCGATTTGCCCCGACATGCCCATGAGCAGACCCGATGACCGAGATTAAGAACACCGAACGCGAGCTGCATTTCTTCCGCCTGCGCCTGACCGCGCTGGTGGCGCTGGTGTTCATTTGCTTTTGCTGCCTGCTGGCGCGCTTCATCTGGTTGCAGGTGATCAAGCACAACGACTTCGCCGCCCAGGCCGAGGACAACCGCATCGCGCTGGTGCCGATCGTCCCCAACCGCGGCCTGATCCTCGACCGCAACGGCGTCATCCTGGCGCGCAACTACTCGGCCTACACGCTGGAGATCACGCCGTCCAAGCTGACCGCCAGCCTGGACGCGGTGATCGACGACCTGGCCAAGCTGGTGGCGATCGAGGTCAAGGACCGGCGCCGCTTCAAGAAGATGCTGGAGGAGTCGAAGAACTTCGCCAGCGTGCCGCTGCGCAGCCGCCTGAGCGACGAGGAGGTGGCGCGCTTCACCGCCCAGCGCTTCCGCTTCCCCGGCGTCGAGGTGCAGGCGCGCCTGTTCCGCCAGTATCCGCTGGGCGAGGTGGCCTCGCACGTGGTCGGCTTCATCGGCCGCATCAACCGCGGCGAGGCGAAGGCGATGGAGGAGTCCGACGACGCCGCCAACTACCGCGGCACCGACTACATCGGCAAGGAGGGCCTGGAGAAAAGCTACGAGAAGCAGTTGCACGGCACCACCGGCTACGAGGAGGTCGAGGTGTCGGCGCGCGGGCGCGCCATGCGCACGTTGTCGCGCAAGGCGGCGGTGCCGGGCAACAACCTGATCCTGTCGATCGACATCGAGCTGCAAAAGGTGGTCGAGGAGGCCTTCGGCGAGTGGCGCGGCGCGATGGTGGCGATCGAGCCGTCCACCGGCGACATCCTGGCCTACGTGTCGCGGCCCGGCTACGACCCGAACCTGTTCGTCGACGGCATCGACCAGCAGAGCTGGAACGAACTCAACACCTCGCTCGACCGGCCGATGGTGAACCGGCCGCTGTCGGGCACCTACGCGCCCGGCTCGACCTTCAAGCCCTTCATGGCGCTGGCCGCGCTGGAGCTGGGCAAGCGCACCCCAAGCCAGGCGATTTCCGACCCCGGCTTCATGTACCTGGGCGACCATAAGTTCCGCGACGACAAGGTGGGCGGCCACGGCACCGTCGACATGCACAAGTCCATCGTGGTTTCCTGCAACACCTATTACTACCAGCTGGGCAAGGACATGGGCATCGACCTGATCCATGACTTCATGAAACCGTTCGGCTTCGGCCAGCCGACCGGCATCGACCTGGAGAACGAGCGCGTCGGCGTGTTGCCGTCGACGGCGTGGAAACGTGGCCGCTTCAAGACCGTGGCGCAGCAGAAGTGGTTCCAGGGCGACACGATTTCGGTGAGCAACGGCTCCGGCTACAATTCCTATACGCCGCTGCAAATCGCCCACGCGGTGGCCAACCTGGCCAACGACGGCGTGGTGATGAAGCCGCATCTGGTGAAAATCGTCGAGGACGGCGCCACCCGCGCGCGCACCCTGACGGTGGCCAAGGAAAGCTACCGCATCCCGCTCAAGCAGGACAACATCGACACCATCAAGCGCGCCATGGTCGGCGTCACCAGCGAGGCCGGCGGCACCGCCGTGAAACCCTTCCTCGGCGCGCTCTACACGGTGGGCGGCAAGACCGGCACCGCGCAGGTGATCGCGATCAAGAAAAACGAGAAGTACAACGCCAAGCTGATCGCCGAGCGGCTGCGCGACAACGCGCTGTTTACCGCCTTCGCGCCGGCCGACAAGCCGCGCATCGCGCTGGCCATCGTGGTGGAAAACGGCGGCTTCGGCGCCACCACGGCGGTGCCGATCGCCCGCAAGGCGCTCGACTTCTATCTGCTGGGCAAGCGCTCGGACGAGAGGGACACCACCAAGGTGCCGAAAGAGGACGCCGAGGCGCTGCAGGCGGTCGAAGCGATCGAGGACGAGCAGGCCGCCAACGCCGAAGCGCGGCCGGCGCCGGCGTAGGCCCCCTGGCCAGCCCCCCCCCACCCCCACACCAGCAAGCCCGCGCCCACCC